>JAWOAO010000063.1:0-3508 GCA_046498485.1 Marinobacter sp.
TGCGACCGTCCCAGAATGCCGCGGGCATCGGTCAAAAGACCGTCGAAAAGAATCTGGCGGCAGCGCCGCTGTTTGGTGTTGACCAGATCTTTGCCGAACAAGCCGCCTGTGACCGCTTCCTGGCAGACGCCGGGCAGAGCCTTGACGGGGTGGAACGGGTGGAATCCGTCAAACGCCTCCTCGACCAGTATGACCATGTCGTTTTCGCCGGATAGGACTACCGACATCATGAAGCAAGCGCATCACAACGGCACACTGCACCTTCTCAATAAAGTGCCCGGTCACCCCAGATTTGTTACCTGCCTGACCACCCTGTCTGATCAGGACAGGCTCGTGCTGATCGAGAACGCCGTTCTGGCGCTCTCTGACACCGATACGACTCTGCCTCCGCACACCGTGGCCCTGGAGACAGACCTGGAGGCCAGGGGGCTCTCAGACACTGTCGCCAGTGAACAACGGATCAGCCATTCGCAACTGGTTCAGCTGACCGAACACTACTCACGCATCATCAGTTGGTAAGACCATGACGGCATCGGTCGCGCGTAACAATGAAGGTTTTCTGGAAGAGGTTGGCAGCTGGAACCCGGAGATTGCCCGGGTTATCGCCAGCGAAGATGGTATCGTTCTATCCGAAAACCATTGGGAAATCATTATGTTCCTGAGGGACTTTTACGCAGAACATGAAATGTCCCCGCCCTCCAACCGGCTGTTTGTGAAAGCGATCAAAGAGGCCATGGGCGAGGACAAAGGCAACAGCATCTACCTTATGCAGCTGTTCCCGGGTACGCCGGCGAAAACCGCTTGCCGGATTGCGGGCTTGCCCCGACCGACAAACTGTCTCTGACCAACCGTTACTGGTAGTACGCGTTCTCGGTCTTCGAGTGGTCGGTTACGTCACGGACGGCGGTGATTTCCGGCACACGCTCCATCAGTGTTTTCTCCACGCCCTGTTTGAGGGTCAGGCTGACCGCCGAGCAGCCCTGGCAGCCACCGCCGAACCGAAGCACTGCGACCGATTCCTCGACAATCTCAACCAGCGATACATCGCCGCCGTGTGAGGCGAGATTCGGGTTGATTTCAGACGCCAGAACGTAACTGACGCGCTCAGGCAAGGGTGCATCATCGGAGACCTGGGGTACCTTGGCGTTCGGTGCCTTGATGGTGAGCTGGCCGCCCATCTGGTCTTTGGAGTAATCCACGTAGGCGTCTTCGAGAAACGGCACCGAGGTGTGGTCGAGAAACAGTGTGAATTTATCGAGTTCCACCTGTTCATCCGTCGGTACTATTTCGTTAGGTGGACAGTAGGCCAGACAGGTTTCTGCGTTACGGGTGCCGGGCTGGGTCACGAAAATGCGGACGCCCATACCTTCAACATCCTGCTTTTCAATCAGTTGAGCAAGATAGTCCCTTGCGGAATCGGTGACAGTTACCAAGGTCATGCTTCCTACCTGTTGTCGAATGTGAGTTCTATTTTAGGAGAGTTCGCGAGAAGTTGAAAGACCAAGTAAAATAGTCGGGCATTAATCGGATAATGAATTCCACGTATGGGCGTTTTTACCGTCGCGCCAGCCAGACCGTGGCAATGATCATCCGTATTAAGACGTGTTCGTACAATTTTGCTATGATCCCGCGCCGCCAGAAAAAAACACGACGTTATTAATGACATCCGGAAGATTACCCTATGACCGATCGCACTACCCGCCTGGAACAGCTGCACAAGGCCCTCAAAGAACGCATCATTATTCTTGATGGTGGTATGGGCACCATGATTCAGAATCTGCAACTGGACGAAGCCGCGTTCCGGGGCGATCGGTTCAAAGACTACGACCGTGAAGTCCAGGGCAACAACGACCTGCTCAACCTTACCCAACCCGCCCTGCTCCGCAACATCCATGCGGATTACCTGGATGCGGGTGCAGACATCATCGAAACCAACACCTTCAACTCTACCCGGGTGTCTCAGGCGGACTACGGCCTGGAGACGCTGGCTCGCGAGCTGAACGTTGCGGCGGCCCGTGTGGCCCGGGAAATTGCAGACGAATTCACCGCCAAAAATCCGGACAAACCCCGATTTGTCGCGGGTGCAGTGGGCCCCACTTCCCGAACCGCGTCGATCTCTCCGGATGTGAACAACCCCGGGTACCGGAACGTCGATTTTCAGACCCTCGTCGATAATTACTACGAGGCGGTCTCCGGCCTGGTCGAAGGTGGCTCTGATCTCATACTGATCGAAACCGTTTTCGATACCCTGAACGCCAAAGCGGCCATCTACGCCACCCAGCAGTTCTTCGAAGACAGCGGTATCGAGTTGCCGATCATGATTTCCGGCACCATTACTGACGCCTCCGGCCGCACACTGTCCGGCCAGACCACCGAAGCTTTCTATAATTCCATAGCCCACGCCCGGCCCATCTCCGTCGGCCTGAACTGCGCCCTGGGTGCCGACGCGCTGCGGCCCTATGTGGAAGAACTGTCGAACAAGGCCGAGACCTACGTTTCTGCCCACCCCAACGCGGGTCTGCCGAATGAGTTCGGCGAATACGACCAGACTCCGGAAGAAATGGCGGAGATTATCGAAGGTTTCGCCAAAGACGGTTTTCTGAACATCATCGGCGGTTGTTGCGGTTCTCGCCCGGATCACATCGAAGCCGTTGCCAAAGCGGTTGCCAAGTACCCGCCCCGGAAGGTTCCCGAACGTCCCCAGGCCCTGCGCCTGTCGGGTCTGGAACCCTTCACCGGCGACGCCAACATGTTGTTCATCAACGTCGGTGAGCGCACCAACGTAACCGGCTCCAAACGCTTCCTGCGCCTGATCAAAGAAGAGCAGTACGAAGAGGCGCTGAGCGTGGCCCGGGATCAGGTCGAAAACGGCGCCCAGATCATCGATATCAACATGGATGAAGGCATGCTGGATTCGAAGGAGGTCATGGTGACCTTCCTCAATCTGATTGGCTCAGAGCCGGACATCTCCCGTGTCCCGCTCATGATCGACTCCTCCAAATGGGAGGTCATTGAAGCCGGCTTGCGCTGCATTCAGGGCAAAGCCGTGGTGAACTCCATCAGCCTGAAAGAAGGCGAAGAGGAATTCATCAAGCGGGCCAGATCCTGTATGCGTTATGGCGCTGCCGTCGTGGTCATGGCCTTTGACGAAGACGGCCAGGCCGACACCTACCAACGCAAAACGCAAATCTGCAAGCGCTCCTACGATGTGCTCATCGGTATCGGCTTCAACCCCGGCGACATTATCTTTGATCCCAATATCTTTGCGATCGCCACCGGCATTGAGGAGCACAACAATTACGCGGTGGATTTCATCAACGCCACCCGCTGGATCAAGGAAAACCTGCCCCACGTAGGCTCTCCGGGGGGACGCGGCTGCTGAGCAACACCGACATGGTCACCCGGCCGGACATGGCCGCCATGCTGCGGAGTCATCGGAAGAGGGATGCTGACTGGACCGTGCTGTGCGGGCGGTTTCCGGACCGGGGGAGCTACGGAGGCCTGCCGG
>JAWOAO010000095.1:0-5488 GCA_046498485.1 Marinobacter sp.
ATTGCCAGTTCCAGGATCATCTCTTTTATCTGGTCCAGGAAGTAGCACTTCATAAATTCGTTCGCCGGAATGTCTATGTTGTCTATCTCATTACCGCAGGTTGCCACGAAGGGAAAGACCCGGTTGGCCTCTTCCAGGTTGTCCCGGAGAACGCGGCTGGTAAACCTTATTCCCCCGATATCGACGGCTTCGTCGTACTTACTATCGATGTAGGATACCTCATAGACTGCCTTGGGCTTCGCGATGGGAAGGGCAAGCTCGATAATTTCCTGTATGCTCTTCTCCATACCGTCCCTTTTCTTGCGGATATTCATTCGCTCCAGTACCCTGCCTGCATCCAGGCTGACCGGCATATCTTTCAATATCTCCATTTGCAGTTTAGAGGGCAATTTAAGCCCTTGTCCCCGGCAGGCGCTGGTGCGAGAGATTTGTGAGGAGACCGGCCTTTTGGTGCCGCTTGCCAGCCTGGAGCCGGTGATTGGCATCCGCCACGATTATGGCGACAAGCAGGTGTTTCTGGACGTCTGGAAAACCACCGAGGCTCAGGGCAGCGCGGAAGGGCGCGAGGGGCAGTCGGTCGACTGGCGGGCGCCTGCGGCGCTGCGGGATGACGATTTCCCGGCCGCTAACCGACCGATTATCCGGGCGCTGAATCTGCCCGGCAGGCTCGCGATTACGGGTGGCATTACGTCCTGGGTGGCGGGCGTTAGCCGGCTCAAAGCGGCCATGGCCAGGGCCGACAGTCCGCTGCTGGTGCTCAGGGCGCCTGAACTGACCGTTGACGGGTATCGGCAGTTGGCCGCGCAAGCGCTGGCGGTGTGCTCGGCGGCCGGCAGTGGCTTGATTCTGCATGGTCAGCCAGGCTGGTTTGAGGAATTTCCGGCCGCCGCCGGTTTGCATCTGCCCTGGCGCGCGGCTGAGCGGCTTTCAGAGCGCCCTGTGCCAGCGGGTCGATGGTTGGGCGTGTCCTGCCATGACGCTGAGCAACTGCGCCATGCCGGGCGCCTGGGCGCGGATTACGTGACACTCGGGCCGGTGCTGCCGACCCCGAGCCACCCCGAGCAAGCGGGCCTGGGCTGGCCGCAATTCGAAGCCCTGGTGGCTGGGGCAACGATGCCGGTTTACGGTCTGGGCGGCATGGTGCCGGCCCATGAGCGGTTGTGTCGTGACCGGGGCGGGCAGGGCATCGCCGGCATCAGCTATTGGTGGTGATCCGGCCTCAGGCGCCAGTGCTGCCGGAGATTACCGATTCAGCCATCATCAGACCTGTGAAATAATACGATTTTCAATACAAGCACCGAACGGGAGAGCATTGTGAGCAAGTTGACCCATCTGGATGATAAAGGCGAAGCCCGAATGGTGGATGTGACGAGCAAGGCCGTCACCGAGCGGGAAGCCCGGGCGGAGGCCACCATTCGCATGGCGCCGGAAACCCTGCGCATGATTATTGAGGGCGAGCATCCTAAGGGCGATGTGTTGGCGACAGCCCGGATCGCCGGCATTATGGCGGCCAAGAAGACCCACGATCTGATCCCGCTGTGCCACGCTCTGAACCTGACCTCGGTCAAGGTCGAGCTGTCTCCGGGGGATGACGGGGCTTCAGTGCATATCCTGACGCGTTGCAAGCTGTCCGGCCAGACCGGTGTCGAGATGGAGGCGCTGACAGCCGCCAGCGTTGCTGCGCTGACCTTGTACGATATGTGTAAGGCCGTGGACAAGGCCATGGTGGTGGACGGCGTCCGGTTGCTGGAGAAAAAAGGCGGCCGCTCCGGACACTGGGTCGCTCCCGGACAATGATCCGCTTGCCGGTGCTGGCCGTAACTTTGCTGGGAACCAAGTCTTCGGAGGGTAAACGTGTCAACACTACGCCAGGCAAGCAGCCGCATGATAGAATGCCCGCCCAATTTGTCTGAACCACGAGGAAACACAGTGGCTGTTCGTTACATTGAGACCTGCCGTTTGCCTACCCCTTTCGGTGTGTTTGACATGCATGGCTTTGAAGAGCCAGACACTGGTAAGGAGCACGTGGCGCTGACGCTGGGTGATATCAGTAGCGATGAGCCGCTGTTGGCACGGACCCATTCCGAGTGCCTGACCGGTGACGCCCTCTACAGCATGCGCTGTGATTGCGGTTATCAGCTGGAAGAAGCGCTTCGCTGTATCGCCCTTGAAGGTCGCGGTCTGTTGATGTACCTGCGTCAGGAAGGTCGTGGCATTGGCCTGATCAACAAGATCCGGGCCTATCGGCTTCAGGATGAGGGCGCCGACACGGTTGAGGCCAATGAGCGGTTAGGGTTTGGCGCTGATTTGCGCGATTACAGCATGTGCAAGGACATGCTGGCGCATCTGGGCATCACCAGTCTCAGGCTGATGACCAATAACCCCAGAAAGGTCAAGGCGCTGGAGTCTTACGGTATCTGCATTTCAGAGCGTGTGCCGCTGCATGTGGGGCGCAACCCCCACAATGAACATTATCTGAATACCAAGCAAAGCAAGCTTGGCCACTGGCTGGAAACCCATCAGGACGATGATCCGGCCTGAGTCTTGCCGTTCACTCGACGGCTGATCAGGTTGATCAGCCGCAGTCAGCTCACTTAACCGCGCTGAGGGCGCCCGTGCTGAGTCGCTCCAGGCGGCAGGCAATGGCATGCCGGATGCCTTCCGGGTCCAGCCCACATTCCTTCAGCAGTTCCTCGTGCTTGCCATGATCGACAAAGCGGTCGGGCAGGCCGAGCTGCAAGACCGGCAGGGTAACCTCCCGGGCATTCAGACATTCGGTCACGGCGCTGCCGGCACCGCCCGCCACCACGTTTTCTTCCAGTGTCACCAGCAAATCGTGTTGTTCGGCCAGCTCCAGCACCAGGGTTTCATCCAGCGGTTTGACGAAGCGCATGTCGGCCACGGTGGCACCCAGGGCTTCGGCGGCGTTCAAAGCGGAGCCCAGCAAGGTCCCGAAGTTGAGAATCGCGACTCGGGCGCCTTCGCGCACCACGCGGCCTTTGCCAATCGGCAGTGCGGTGAGACGCGTCTGGATCTCCGTGCCCGGAGCCGTGCCTCGCGGGTAGCGCACCGCGGCCGGGCCGTTGAACTGAAGGCCGGTGTGCAGCAACTGGCGGGTTTCATTTTCATCCGATGGCGTCATCACCACCATCCTGGGGATGCAGCGCAGGTAGCTGATATCGAAAGCGCCGGCGTGAGTCGGCCCGTCTTCACCAACCAGGCCAGCCCGGTCAATCGCAAACAGTACATCCAGATCCTGAATGGCGACGTCGTGTATCAGCTGGTCATAGCCCCGCTGCAGGAATGTCGAGTAAATTGCGACCACCGGCTTGGCCCCGTCGCAAGCCATGCCCGCAGCAAGGGTGACGGCATGCTGTTCGGCAATGGCAACGTCAAAATAACGATCCGGAAAGCGTTCTGAGAACGCCAGCAGATCGGAGCCTTCACACATGGCCGGAGTGATGCCAACCACGCGTTCGTCCTGTTCGGCGGCATCGCACAGCCACTGGCCAAAAACATTGGCGTATTTCGGGCCGGCCGGCTTTGGCTGCACCGGTTCCGGTTTGCTCGACGGCACCGGTTCAATCTTGTTGATGGCGTGATAGCCGATAGGGTCGGCTTCGGCCGGCGCAAAGCCTTTGCCTTTGGTGGTCACCACGTGCAGGAACTGCGGCCCTTCGAGTTCCCGGATGTTTTCCAGCGTTTCTACCAGTAGCGGCAGATCGTGGCCATCGATGGGGCCGATGTAGTTGAACCCCAGTTCTTCGAACAGTGTGCCTGGGGCAATCATGCCCTTGAAGTGCTCTTCGGTTTTCTTGGCAAGAGCCATCAGGTGCGGCGTGCTTTTCAGCACTTTTTTGCTGCTGTCGCGTACCTGGTTATAGGTGCGGCTGGCCAGCAGTTTGGCAAAGTAGTTGGATAGCCCGCCCACGTTGTGGGAAATCGACATGTCGTTGTCGTTCAGGATTACCAGCATGTCGGCGTGCAGGTGGCCGCCATGATTGAGCGCTTCAAACGCCATGCCCGCGGTCATGGCACCGTCACCAATCACCGCGATGCTCTTGCGACCGGTATTTTGCATGCGCGCGGCAATGGCCATGCCCAGCGCCGCACTGATGGAAGTGCTGGAATGGCCAACGCCAAAGGTATCGTATTCACTTTCCGCTCGCTTCGGGAAGCCCGCCAGTCCGTTCTTGCGGCGAATGCTGTCCATCTGCTGCCGGCGCCCGGTAAGAATCTTGTGGGGATAGGCCTGGTGGCCGACATCCCAGACCAGGCGGTCAACCGGGGTGTTGAACACATAGTGCAAGGCGACGGTCAGCTCGAGCACTCCCAGTCCGGCACCAAAATGCCCACCGGTCTGACCCACCGACCAGAGCAAAAACGCCCGCAGTTCCCTGGCCAGTTGTGGCAGATCGTCCGCCGGCAACTCGCGCAGCCGGGCGGGTATGTCGACCCGGTCCAGTAAGGGCGTATTCGGCCGCTGGGACGGGATTTCCCTGAAAATATATGTGTCCTGCATCAGCTAGGGTCTTTATCGGAATATGGATTCAGTAACTGGCATTATAGGGGAACCGGCGGGTCTGTTTCATATTTCCCGGCCCCGATGTTACAAAACGATTGCGCCTGACTCGTCCGGTTATCGCGGTGGCTGTCGCCTAATGACGTCTCACCACCACATAATCGGCCATGGCTCGCAGCATTCCGGCTTCCTCGCCAAAGCCGTCCAGGGCACTGTGCGCCTGGAGTAGCAGTTCGCTCAGATGCTCACGGGCGCCGGCAATGCCCAGCAGCGATGGGTAGGTGGGCTTTGCCCGGGCGACATCGGAGCCTTGCCGTTTGCCAATAATCTCGGTCTCGCCTTCGATATCCAGCAGGTCATCCTGAACCTGGAACGCCAGGCCAAGGGCGCTGGCAAAGCGGGCGAGTTCGGCCAGCTGTTGCTCTGTCACCGCGTCGGCGGTGAGCGCGCCAAGGCGAACGCTGGCTTCAATCAAGGTGCCGGTTTTGTGCCGGTGCATGTTTTCCAGCTGGTCAATGGTCAGCTGTTGGCCAACCGACTCCAGATCAATGGCCTGGCCGCCGACCATGCCCTGATGGCCACTGGCCCGGGCCAGTGTTCTGATCATCGACATTCGTTGCTGGTCCGACAGTTCCGGGGCGTCTGAAAGCAGCGCAAATGCCAGCGTTTGCAGGGCGTCGCCGGCCAGTATCGCGGTCGCTTCATCGAAGGCAATGTGCACCGTCGGCCGGCCCCGGCGCAGGTCATCATCATCCATTGCTGGCAAGTCGTCATGAACCAGCGAGTAGGCATGCACCAGCTCCAGCGCGCAGGCAGGGGCGATCGCCCTGGTCTGGTCCGAACCGAGTGCTCGCGCAGTCGCCAGGCACAGAGCCGGGCGGATGCGTTTACCGCCGCCAAGAACACTGTAGCGCATGGCCTCGTCAAGCCGTGGTGAGGCGGCGCCGGCCCGAATCGAACGCTCGA
>JAWOAO010000218.1:0-6857 GCA_046498485.1 Marinobacter sp.
TGTACTTCGAGGGGACCAACCCAAGAATTTTTCATATCCTCGGACTGATCCATCCATCGCTGCGCACCGTCAGGCTGCCGTCTGAAATGTTTAACAAGCGGAACAAAAGGATCAGGATCAGGATCGGCAACCCGATCACCGTGAAGGAGCAGAACGGGTTTACCGATATTGCGAGGTACGGACGGTTCCTGCGGGCGAAGACCTATTCGCTGGGATCGGCACTGGAGGTGAAACGGTTTTTCCTGCCGCGGTTCAAACGCGTTCAGAAGGAGGAGGAGATCGCTCCCCCGGTACCGGCTGAGCTCTTGCTAGCAGCTATGATAGGTCCTGTCCGGAGATAAAACCGTATAGCTGGCAAAGTCTACAGTAGCGTCAATTAGGAGGCACACCATTAACACCCGTCATCGTAAGGCCCTGACGCTGGTCGTCGGATTTATCAGCCCGTACCGCAAAGCTGTGGTCGGCGCTCTGCTGGCGCTGATCTTCACGGCCGGTATTACTCTTAGCCTCGGACAAGGTTTACGTATTCTGGTGGATCAGGGATTAGCCACCGAATCGCCGGAGAATCTGGCGAAGGCCATTGGTCTGTTTTTTGTGCTGGTGCTGGGGCTGGCATTTGGTTCGTTTGCCCGGTTCTATCTGGTGTCCTGGATTGGTGAGCGGGTGGTGGCGGATATCCGCAAAAAGGTGTTTAACCACCTGATTGATCTGCACCCCGGCTTTTTTGAACAGAACCGGGCGCTGGAGATCCAGTCCCGGTTTACCGCCGATACCACCGTGCTGCAGTCGGTGATTGGCTCAACGGTGTCGATTGCCCTGCGTAACACGTTAATGCTGATTGGCGGGCTGATTCTGCTGTTTATCACCAACGCCAAGCTGGCCAGTGTGATTTTGCTGGGATTTCCCCTGGTGATAGCGCCGATTCTGTTCTTTGGCCGCCGGGTACGGGCGTTATCCCGACTCAGTCAGGATCGGGTGGCGGATGTTGGCAGTTATGTCGGGGAAAACCTGAGCCAGATTAAAACGGTGCAGGCCTTCAACCATCAGGCCCATGACCGCCGGTACTTTGCCGAGGTGTCGGAAAAGGCCTTCGACATCGCCCGCGACCGCATTCGCCAGCGGGCCTGGCTGACCACCCTGGCGATCTCGCTGGTGATGGGCGCGGTCGGGGTGGTGATCTGGATTGGCGGGCTGGATGTGATTCATGGTCGCATCACCCCCGGCGAACTGGCCGCCTTTGTGTTCTACAGCCTGTTGGTGGGTGTGGCCGCCGGGGCCATCAGTGAGGTCATTGGCGAGCTGCAGCGGGCGGCGGGGTCGGCGGCACGGCTGTTCGAGTTGCTGCAGACCGAGCCGGAGTTTATCCGGGCAGGCGGCGGCCAGGTTCTGCCGGACACCATCGCCGGTGAGATCCGCATCGAGCACCTGGGCTTCAGTTATCCGGGGCGTTCAGAACTGCCGGCGCTGTCAGACCTGTCGCTGACGGTGCACGCCGGCGAAACCCTGGCGCTGGTAGGCCCGTCGGGGGCAGGCAAGTCGACGCTGTTCGATCTGCTGCTGCATTTTTACCAACCCGGGCAGGGCCGGATTCTGATTGATGGCATCAACACCGCGGATCTGTCTTTGCAATCCTTACGCCAGTGCTTTGCCCTTGTGCCGCAAAACCCGGCATTGTTTCATGGCACGGTGGCGGATAACATTCGTTATGCCCGTCCGGAGGCCAGTCAGGCCGACGTCGAACAGGCCGCCCGGGTTGCCCACGCCCATGATTTTATTCAGAACCTGCCCCAGGGTTATGACACCCCGCTGGGCGATGCCGGGCTCGGGCTATCGGGCGGCCAGAAGCAACGTCTGGCCATTGCCCGGGCGCTGCTGGCCGATGCTCCGGTATTATTGCTGGATGAAGCCACCAGTGCGCTGGACGCGGAAAGCGAAAACCTGATTCAGCAGGCCATGCCGGCACTCACCACCGGTCGTACCACCCTGGTGATTGCCCACCGGCTGGCCACCGTCAGGGATGCCGATCGTATTGCGGTGCTGGACGAGGGGCGCCTGCTGGCGGTAGGCACCCATGACGAGTTGATGCGTGATAACAGCCTGTATCGGCGCCTGGCAAAACTGCAGTTTCGCGGTGAAGGGAGCTGACCGCCACCACAGCCGGTTTGTTTCCTGTCACGGGACTACTTACACTGGTACGTGAGATGTTTGAATTTGAACCCAGGGAGAATCGCAAAGTGAGCAATAAAGAATTGCAAGCACTCAAAGAACGCTACGTTGCAGCGGGCGCGGCAAGTCCCAACGAACAATTTGCCGATCACGCCACCAACGCGGAATTGTGGGATGCCGACGGCAAACGCATGATCGATTTTGCCGGCGGCATTGGCGTACTTAACATTGGCCATCGCCACCCGAAAGTGGTGGAAGCGATCAAGGCTCAGCTTGATAAGCTGATGCATACCTGCCAGACCGTCATGCCCTATGAGGGCTATGTCAGACTGGCCGAAAAACTCAGTGGTGTTGTGCCGGTGCGCGGCCACGCCAAGGTGATGCTGGCAAACTCCGGTGCCGAAGCGCTGGAAAACGCGATGAAGATCGCCCGGGCTGCCACCGGTAAAACCAACGTCATCTGCTTTGACGGCGGTTATCACGGCCGTACCTTCTACACCATGGCCATGAATGGCAAGGCTGCACCCTACCAGACCGATTTCGGGCCGATGCCCGGTACCGTGTTCCGCGCGCCATACCCGGTGCCGTATCACGGCGTCAGCGAAGAAGAAGCCCTGCGCGGCCTGAAAATGACCATGAAGACGGATTCTCCGGCCAACATCACCGCGGCTATCGTGATTGAGCCGGTGCTGGGTGAGGGCGGGTTTTACGCAGCGCCAGCCAGCTTCCTGAAAGCAATCCGCAAGATCTGCGATGACAACAACATCCTGATGATTGCCGATGAAGTGCAAAGCGGCTTTGGCCGGACCGGCAAGATGTTCGCTATTGAGCACAGCGGTGTTGAGCCAGACATAATGACCATGGCCAAGAGTATGGCCGACGGCATGCCAATATCCGCCATTGTCGGTACCGACAAGTACATGGACGCTTCCGGCCCGAACTCTCTGGGTGGCACCTACACCGGTAGCCCGACGGCTTGTGCGGCGGCGCTGGCGGTGTTTGATGTGTTCAAGGAAGAAGACATTCTGGGCAAGGCTCAGGCTCTGGGCGACAAACTGAGCAAGCGCTTCAGTCAATGGCAGGACCAGTTTGAGCATGTCGACAACGTCCGCAATCTTGGCCCCATGGCGGCGTTTGAGCTGGTCGAAAGCAAAGCCTGCCACACCCCCAAGCCGGAACTGGTCGCGGCAGTAACCAAGAAGGCCAAAGAAAAAGGCCTGATCCTGCTCAGCTGCGGCATGTATGGCAACACCCTGCGTTTCCTGATGCCGATCACCATTGAAGATGCCGTGCTCGAAGAAGGGCTGGCCATCCTCGAAGAGTGCCTGAAAGAAGTCGGCGCCTGACCGACCGTAAGCGCAGCCTCCCGGCTGCGCTTACCTTAGCCGTTGTATTCATCGTATACTGCCGGAAGACAATTTCCGGCAGTGCCTTCCAGCCTGCTGTTGTTTCACCAATCGGGCCATGTCATGACCTCTGCGAATTCCTCCAACATACCGGAACACAAGCCCAGGCCCTTTATCGACTTACTGGTCAGTATCATCATTCCCTCGGTGATCCTGATGAAGTTCAGCGGCGACCAGCACCTTGGCAGTGTCAATGCACTGATTATCGGCCTGGCGTTCCCGCTTGGCTGGGGCTTGTTCGAGCTGATCCGCTATCGCAAGAAAAATTTTATCGCATTGCTGGGCCTGATCAGTGTTGGCCTCACCGGTGGCATTGGTTTGCTGGAACTCGATGCCGGCTGGTTTGCCATCAAAGAGGCGGCGGTACCGGCGGTGATTGGCCTGGCGGTGCTGATTTCCACCCGCACCAAATACCCTCTGGTTCGCACACTGCTGTATAACCCCAACGTTCTGGATGTGGATACAATCCACGCATCTCTGGAAGAGCGGGGCTGCGTTGGCGAATTTGAAGCCCGATTGCTCAAGGCCAGTTATTTCTTTGCCGGTACCTTCCTGTTCTCGTCGATCATGAACTACGCACTGGCAAAATGGATTGTGGTCAGTCCGTCCGGCACTCAGGCCTTTAATGAGGAGCTGGGACGAATGACGCTGGTCAGTTACCCGATGATCGCCATTCCCTCCATGATCATGATGATGCTGATCTTCTATTACCTGTGGCGCACCATCCGCCGACTGACCGGGCATACCCTGGAAGAGGTGATGGCACCGCATCTGGTCGAGAAGGAAAAAGAAAAAGAACAAAAGCGGGCAGAATCATCCAAGTAGTCTTCGCCGCATAAAACAGGCTGGTTAATAGCAAAAAAACGGTGGTTCCTTGCGGAAACCACCGTTTTTTTTGCCTGCCAATCCGGACGATTACACGTCCAGGTTGGTGACCTGCAGGGCATTGGCCTGGATAAACAGACGACGCGGCTCGACATCATCACCCATCAGAGTGGTGAAGATCTGATCCGCACCGAAGGCATCCTCAATGGTGACCTTCATCATCCGACGGCTCTCGGGATCCATGGTCGTCTCCCACAACTGGTCCGGGTTCATTTCACCCAGGCCCTTATAGCGCTGAATGGTCAAGCCGCGCTGAGCTTCCTTCATCAGCCAATCCAGGGCGCCGGCAAACGACAACACCGCCTGCTTGCGCTCACCACGCTGGATATAGGCACCCTCTTCGATCAGTCCTTCCAGAGTTTCACCCAGGCGGGCAATGGCTTTATAGGAAGACGACTCGAAGAATTCGTGGCTGAACACATGCTCGTAAGGGATACCGTGCATGAAGATCGTCACCTTGGGCAGGTACAGATTGCGCTCTTCATCCCGGGTAACCGAGAAGGTGTATTTAGTGCCGGTACGAGTGTCCAGATCGAGGCCACTACCCAACCGGCCCACCCAGGCCGCCACCGCAGCCTCTTCCTTCAGTTGCTCAGCGGTCAGGGTGTCGTTGTAGATCATCTGTTCGAGCACCTTGGCCGGATAGGCCCGGGACAGCCGATCGATCATCGCCATGACCGTCTGATAATCCTTGATCATGGTTTCCAGAGCGGAATCCTTGATCGCCGGGGCATCGGTGTTCACATACAGCTGGGCGCCGTCCAGGGCGGTCTGGGTGAGGTAAGCCACCTTCGCCTTCTCGTCCTTCAGGTATTGCTCCTGCTTGCCCCGCTTGACCTTGTACAGCGGCGGCATGGCGATGAACACGTGGCCGCGCTCAATGATTTCCCGCATCTGGCGGAACAGGAAGGTCAGCAACAGAGTTCGGATATGCGAGCCATCCACATCCGCGTCGGTCATGATGATGAGCGAGTGGTAACGCAGTTTGTCCGGATTGAACTCTTCCCGGCCAATGCCACAGCCCAGTGCGGTGATCAGCGTACCGACTTCGGCGGACGACAACATCTTGTCGAAGCGGGCTTTCTCGACGTTCAGGATCTTACCTTTCAACGGCAGGATGGCCTGGGTTTTCCGGTCACGACCCTGCTTGGCACTGCCACCGGCAGAATCACCCTCCACAATGAACAGTTCGGACAGGGCCGGATCTTTTTCCTGACAGTCGGCCAGCTTGCCGGGCAGGCCGGCGATGTCCAGCGCGCCTTTACGGCGGGTCATGTCCCTTGCCTTGCGCGCGGCTTCCCGTGCCCGGGCAGCGTCAATCATCTTGTTTACGATCAGTTTCGCTTCCCCGGGCTGCTCCTGCAGATACTCGGCAAAGCTCTGATACAGCTCCTGCTCCACCGCCGTCTTCACCTCAGACGACACCAGCTTGTCTTTGGTCTGAGAGGAGAACTTCGGATCCGGCACTTTAACGCTGACAATGGCAGTCAACCCTTCGCGGGCATCGTCACCAGAGGTCGCCACTTTGGCTTTCTTGCCAAGGCCTTCGTGCTCAATGTAGTTGTTCAACGAGCGGGTCAGGGCAGCCCGGAAGCCGGCGAGGTGCGTACCACCATCGCGCTGAGGGATGTTGTTGGTGAAGCAGTACAGATTTTCCTGAAAAGCATCGTTCCACTGCATCGCCACTTCTACCGTCACGCCATCTTCCCGTTCCCGGCAAAAGTGGAACACCCGGTTGATCGGCGTTTTATTGGTATTCAGATGTTCAACAAAAGCGCGCAAGCCGCCTTCGTATTCGAACACTTCTTCCCGGCCGCTGCGCTCATCGGTCAGGCGGATGCGCACACCACTGTTCAGAAACGCCAGTTCCCGCAGCCGCTTGGCCAGAATATCGTAATGGAACTCGATATGGGTGAAGGTTTCCGGTGACGGAATAAAGTGCACCTTGGTCCCCATCGCTTCGGTTTCACCAACCGCGGCCAAAGGCGCGTCAGGCACACCGTGGGTATAGGTTTGCTCGTATACCTTGCCGTCACGGCGAATGGTCAGGGTCAGCTTGGAGGACAGAGCGTTAACCACGGACACGCCGACGCCGTGCAAGCCGCCAGAGACCTTATAGGAGTTATCATCAAACTTACCGCCGGCGTGCAGCACCGTCATGATCACTTCGGCGGCGGAAACACCTTCCTCTTCGTGAATGTCAGTAGGGATACCCCGCCCGTCATCTCTGACCGTTACAGACTCATCGGGATGAATGATGATCCCGATTTCTGAACAGAAGCCCGCCAGGGCCTCATCAATGGAGTTATCAACGAGCTCAAAAACCATGTGGTGAAGTCCGGTTCCGTCGTCCGTATCGCCGATATACATTCCGGGACGTTTGCGGACCGCGTCCAGACC
>JAWOAO010000366.1:0-7925 GCA_046498485.1 Marinobacter sp.
TGGCCCAGGGCGTGCAAGTGTGGTTCCTGTACGACGACATCGGCAGTGTGTGGTTGTCGCGCCGGTGGCTGAAAGAATTGGCTGCCGCCGGCGCACGTTGCCGTTGCCGAACGAGGCAATCCGGGCGCCGGCGGCAGCCAATTCTTTCAGCCACCGGCGCGACAACCACACACTGCCGATGTCGTCGTACAGGAACCACACTTGCACGCCCTGGGCCAGTTTGCGCTCCAGGATGGCCTTGATGCGCAGGCCGATCTTGTCGGCGCGAACGATATAGAACTCCATGAGGATATAATGCGAGGCGTCTTCCATGGCCTCGAACAGCGCCTCAAAGGTCGCTTCTCCGTCCCGCAGCAGGGTGCACTGGTTGCCACTGGTAAAGGGTTGTCGGCTCAGTTTGCACAGCACCTGAAGCTCGTCACTGAAGTGTTCGTGGCCCGGATTGGATATCGAGGTGGTCTGTTGCTCGAACTGGTCGAGCAGGCTGGTCAGGGCCCGTTCGCCCATGCGGCGGGCTTTGACATAGCCGCCGAAGCGATGGCGGCCAAACAGCAGGAACAGCGGAACGGCCAGATAGGGCAGACCGATCAGTGCGATGATCCAGGCAATGGCGCCCTGGGCGGTTCGGTAGCTGAGCAGTATCCGGTAAATACACGCCAGCGCGGTCAGGTAAAGAATAGCCAGAGGGATGGCGAGCATTGACAGGCTGTCTGTGGTCATTGGCCTGGCCTCTGATGGTTGGCCCGATACCGGGCGGGTGCCATGCCGATCCAGCGTGTCGGCGTGGTCCGGGGTCAACGATAGCATGGACACTATCAGGTTGAAGTCGCTAATGAGCAAAACGGGAGGTGTTGCAGGGACCGGAAAAATTTCTGCCCTACCGCGAGCGCGAGCGTTTTCTATCTGAAACCTCTCGCTTTAATTTCCCCTTGCCCCCCATGCTGGCGGTGGTAGTGTATCCGGTCTAACTGCATAACCGGAGGCTGCCAGCGTATGACCGTGGAACTGAATAACCGTATTTCCGGTGAGGGAGACCCACTGATTTTGTTGCATGGGCTGTTCGGGTCGCTGGAGAATCTGGGCGGTGTTGCCCGTCGCCTGGAAGATCAGTGGCAGATTCATGCGCTGGACCTGCGCAACCATGGCGGCTCCCCGCATACCGACGCTATGGACTATCCGGCCATGGCCGCCGATGTGATTGCCTATATGGATGCTCAGGGTGTCGAGCGGGCGGCCATTCTTGGCCATTCGATGGGCGGCAAAGTGGCGATGCAGCTGGCTCTGAGCTATCCGGAGCGGGTCAAGACCCTCATCGTGGCAGACATCGCGCCGGTGACCTACCAGGCCCGACATGATGCGGTGCTGGACGGCATGAAAAGCCTTGATCTGAAAGGAGTCACAACTCGCCAGGAGGCGGACAAGCGGTTGGCGGAGTTTGTTGACATTCCCGGTGTCCGGCAGTTCCTGCTGAAAAACCTGGAACGCATTCCCGCCGACCAGCTGACCGACCCGGACCAGACCTTTCGCTGGCGCCTGAACCTGCCGGTAATTGAGGCCTGCTATCAGAACCTGGCCGCGGCGCCCGAGGGCGACGGCCCCTATGAAGGGCGGGTGTTGTTTATCAAGGGTGCCGATTCTGCCTATATTCAGGAAAAACACCAAAGCACCATTCGTCAGCTGTTTCCCGCCGCCGAACTGAAAATCATTGAGGGGACCGGCCACTGGTTGCACGCCGAGAAGGCCGATACCTTTGCGATGCTGTGCCGGAATTTTCTGGAGTCGTAATGGGCCGGCCCCTGCGTTGCCAGACACCCGGCAATGTCTGCTAAGGTTAAGGTGCTGTGACATCGCCTCCGGGCAAAGAACCATCAATGGATTGGGCGCTCATGATGAAATGGTTGTTGATCGGCCTGCTGGTCGTCTTTCTGCTGCTGGGCAGTTTTCTGTTGACCCCGTCGCCGATAGACAGCAAGGCATGGCAGGCGCCCTCGCCACCAGCGATGACCGGTGTGCTGGCTCCCAATGAGCGCCTGAGGCTGGCAGATCTTCTGGCCAGGGGCCAGGTTTACGGCCCTGAAGACACTACGGTCGATGCTCAGGGCGTGCTTTACGCCGGCACCCAGGATGGCAAGATCGTGCGAGTGTTTCCCGATGGTCGGGTTGAGAACTGGCTGGACACGGGAGGCCGGCCATTGGGAATGGTGTTTGACGGACAGGGCAACCTGATTGTCGCCGATGCCTGGAGAGGTCTGTTGTCGATTACCCCGGAAGCGGTCATCACAGTGCTGACCCGGGAAGCGGGTGGTACCCCTTTCCGCTTTACCGATGATGTCGATATTGCGCCGGACGGGCGTATCTACTTCACCGATGCCAGCTCCCGCTTCACGCAGCCGGATTACCTGCTGGACCTGCTGGAAATGCGGCCCCATGGGCGCTTGCTCCGGTATGACCCCGACACCGGCAGAACCGAGGAATTACTGGGTAATCTGCATTTTGCCAATGGTGTGGCGATTTCCCCTGCCGGCAACTATGTGCTGGTCAACGAAACCTGGAAGTACCGCATTCTGAAATACTGGATAGCCGGCCCCAAAGCGGGCCAGGCCGAAGTCTTTGCCAGTAACCTGCCGGGCTTCCCCGACAACCTTGCCGTCGATGATGACGGCCGTTATTGGGTCGCCTTTCCGACCCTCCGCAATACTCAGGTCGACAGCCTGCATCGGAGGCCCTGGCTGAAGAACCTGGTGGCCAAGCTACCGGACAGCCTGAAGCCCAAACCTCGGGATTACGGCCTGGTGGTGGCGTTTGACGCCGGCGGCCGCATGTTGATCAGTCTGCAGGATACCCGTGGCACGCACCTTCAGGAGATCACCTCGGTTAACCCCCACGACGGCGTTCTGTACTTTGGCTCACTGCACAACGATCGCATCGGCCGGCTACCGCTGCAGGCCATTTCTGGCCTTGGAGCACAGCCATGACGGACGAGCAGTCGTTGACCTGGGATCTTCCGGATCCGTTCACCCTGACCATCACCGTGCGCCCGGAAGACACCGACCGGCTTGGCCACGCCAACAACGTGGTGTATGTGCGCTGGCTGGAAGACATCAGTTGGGCCCACATCGACAGCCTGGGCATGACCTGGGCGATGCATGAGGACACTGGCAAGGCCATGGCCATTACCCGGACCGAGCTGGATTACCTGGCATCCGCCAACGCCGGCGACGAACTGGTGCTGGGTACCTGGCTGACTGACTGGGATGGGCGCTTTCGCTCGGCCCGGCAGTTTCAGCTGATTCGGCCGGCCGACGGCAAAACCCTGCTGCGCGCGCTGTCGACTCACGCCTGTGTGGACATGAAATCCCAGCGGCCTGCCCGGGCCCCGAAAGTCTTTGTTGATATTCTGTCTGGTGCGCTGGTAAAGGGCGGCCGGGGCCTGAACGGCTGAGGCCGAGCGGGCAGAATTCTGCTAGTCTGTGAGTTGAGGCCGGGAACGGCGCCGTTTTACTGTTGTCTGGAGACCCCCATGGAATCATCTGATCTGACCGAATCCGGCACTATGCGCCACGTAGTTTACGATCGCTTTGGCGAACAGGATGTGCTGAGAGTGACCGAGTCGCCGGTGCCCGTGCCGGGCGAAGGCGAGGTGCTTATCCGGGTACACGGTGCGGGGCTGAACCCGATCGACTGGAAAACCCGCAAAGGTCTGGGCTTTGTGGCAACCCAGATCGAACACAGCTTGCCCTGGACCCCAGGCTACGACGCCGCTGGCGAAGTGGTTGCGGTGGCAGAGGATGTCACCACGCTGGCGCCCGGTGACCGGGTGATGGGGATGATCGGCTTTCCGGTTGCTGGTGGCGCCTACGCTGAATATGCCATCGCCAACGTTGAGGATCTGGCCATCGTGCCCGAAGAGCTGGATCTGATGGCAGCTGCCGGGGCGCCCCTGGCCTCCTTGACGGCGTGGCAGGCACTGTTTGAAGTGGCCAGGCTGGAATCTGGCCAGAAAATCCTCATTCTCGCCGGCGCCGGTGGGGTTGGCCATTTTGCGGTGCAGTTTGCCCTGGAGCGTGGTGCCCACGTGATTGCCACGGCCTCTGCTGAAAACCGGGATTTCCTGGCGGGGCTGGGTGTGCATGAGGTGATTGACTACCACACCAGCGACATTGCGGATGAGTGTTATGGTCTGGATGTGGTGCTGGATCTGGTCGGTGGCGACACCGGTAAACGCGCACTGCACACACTGGCCGAATCTGGTGTGTTGGTGACCATCCCCACCAACACGGCAGACGAGGTGGTCAGTGCGGCCGAGGCATTGGGTCTGCGGGCGCATGGCATGAGAGTCCGGCCAGACGCCTTCCACCTGGATGAGATTGCTGAGCTGATTGAAGACGGCGACGTCAAGGTTCACGTCGAACGCGTCTTCGCCCTGGACCAGGTGAACGATGCCCATGCCCTGCTGGAAGCAGGGCATGTCAGGGGCAAGCTGGTGCTCGATTGCCGTTAGTCTGGCTGGTTGGCCTTGCGCGCGATACGGTTCAGCAAGCGTGAGGCCGCAAACAAGCCGAAACTGGCGGTCACCGGGCTGGCTGCGCCGAACCCTGAGGCGCAGTCCAGCCGCACCGGGCCGATGGTGGCGGGCTTTTGCAGGCAGACCTCACCGTCCGGCGCCGGATAGGTAAGCTGCTCCAGCGAATACACCGCTTCAATGCCGAAACGCCGCTTTGGATTTCTGGAAAACCCATACTCCCTGCGCAACAGGTTGCGCACTTTCGCCAAGAGTGGGTCTTGCGTGGTTTTACTCAGGTCCGCTACCTGAATCTGGGTCGGGTCCATCTGGCCACCGGCACCGCCGGAACAAATGATCGGGATCTTGCGTCGCTGGCAGTGAGCGATCAGCGCGGCTTTGGCCTTGATGCTGTCGATGGCATCGACCACGCCGGTCATGTCGTCGGCAATCAACTCCTGAACATTCTTGAGGCTCAGAAAGCCAAAGTGCAGCCGGATGTCGGCCTGAGGGTTAATGGCTCGCAGCCGGTCGGCCATGGCGTCGGTTTTGGTGCGACCATACTGCCCGGTCAGGGCATGCAGCTGACGGTTGGTATTGGACACGCAGATGTCGTCCATGTCGATCAGAGTGAGCGTGCCAATGCCGCTGCGGGCCAATGCTTCGGCCGCCCAGGAGCCGACACCACCCAGGCCGACAACGACAATGTGTGACTCGCGAAAAGCGGTCAATGCGCGGCGGCCATACAGCCTTTCGATGCCGCCAAAGCGGAATGGGTAATCGTCGGCGGTCATGCAGCCTCCGGTTGGGTGGATCAAAGACGCCATTGTAACCTGTCCTTGCCGGAACCATAAAAAAAGCCACGCAATCGCGTGGCTTCAAGAAGGGGCCCGGCCAGGGTTGCTAGCCTGACCGGTGGAGTTGCCGTTCAGGCGACCCAGTGCTCGTCGTTCAGGGCCATCAGGCTGTCTTTGCCGGTCTGGATGTCTTTCACTAACCAGTCGACTTCCGGCAGCAGCTTTTCAAAGTAGTAGCGTGCCGAGACCACCTTGCTTTCCAGTAGCGGCTTGTTACCTTCTCCGGCGTCCAGCTGACGGCTGGCGACGGCGGCCATGCGCGACCAGAGGTAGCCGATAACGGTCAGTGCCATCACCCGCAGATAAGGCGTTGCAGCGGCACCGGCCTGTTCAGGATCTTGCGGCGCATTTTGTGCCAGCCACATCGTGGCCTGTTCCAGGTTTTTGATGGCACCCTTGAGCTCTTCGCGATGCGGGGCATCCGGGTTGTCTTTGAGGAAGCCGGTCAGCTCCGCAAACAGGGCGCGGACCAGTCGGCCGCCTTTCAGGGACAGCTTGCGACCGACCAGGTCCATCGCCTGAATGCCATTGGTACCTTCGTAGATCCGGGCGATACGGCCATCGCGCACCAGCTGTTCCAGCGGCCAGTCCTGGGTAAAGCCGGAGCCGCCCAATACCTGCTGGCCCCAGTTGGCGTTGTTGTAGCCTTCGTCAGTCAGGAAAGCTTTCACCACCGGTGTCAGTAACTGCACCAGGTCATCGGCATTCTCGCGCACGCTCTCGTCGCCGTGAGCCACCGACAGATCCAGTTGATGGCCGGTAAACAGCGCCATCGCGCGCATGCCTTCATTCAGCACCTTCTGGCGCATCAGCATACGGCGCACGTCCGGGTGCACAATGATCGGATCCGCCGGTCCTTTCGGGTTTTTCGGGCCAGTCAGGGAACGGCTTTGCAGACGCTCTTTGGCAAAGGCCAGACTTTCCTGATAGGCCATTTCGGCCAGACCCAGACCTTGCATACCGACCATCAGACGGGCTTCGTTCATCATGGTGAACATGGCGCGCATGCCATCGTTGGGCTCGCCCACCAGCCAGCCTTGGGCGCCCTCGAAGTTCATCACGCAGGTGGCGGAGCCTTTGATGCCCATCTTGTGTTCAAGGCCGCCACAGAAGGCCGGGTTACGCGCTCCGGAGTCCGGCAGGACCTTGGGCACGACGAACAGGGAAATGCCCTTGGTGGTGTCGGGCGCGCCGGGCAGCTTGGCCAGCACCAGGTGCACAATGTTGTCGACCAGATCGTGCTCACCGCCGGTAATCCAGATCTTGGTCCCTTCGATGGCGTAGCTGCCGTCATCGTTGGGCGTGGCTTTGGTTCGAATCAGGCCCAGATCGGTGCCGCACTGAGGTTCGGTCAGGCACATGGTGCCGGTCCACTCGCCGGAAATCAGCTTTTCCAGGTAAGTTTGTTTCAGTTCGTCGGAGCCGTGTTCGAACAGGGCACTGATAGCCCCGTGAGTCAGACCGGGGTACATGCCCAGCGACAGGTTGGTGGAACACACCATCTCATCCACCACAAATTTCAGGGTGTGCGGCAAGCCCTGACCACCGAACTCGATGGGTGCATCCAGGGCGGTCCAGCCACCTTCGACGAACTTGTTGTAGGCTTCTTTGAAACCATCCGGGGTTTTCACGGTTTTGGTTTCCGGGTCGTAGCTGCAGCCCTGACGGTCACCAATCTGGTTGGTGGGCTGAATCACTTCCGCCGCCAGTTTGCCGGCCTCGTCAATCACCGCCGAAATCAGATCTGGTGTGGCATCGGCGTATTTTTCCAGTTCGTGCAGTCGGTCTGCTCCCAATACATCAAACAGCAAAAAGCGAAGGTCGTTCGCGGGCGCCTGGTATTGCATGGATACTCTCCTGTTAATTCGAGTTCGGCAGGAACTGCCGTCGGGTTTCTGCTTTGTCGCTACCGGCGTACAAAGGGAAGATGGTCATTCATACGGGCGTTTGAAGCGTTTGGTTTGCCGAGGGGCAGCCTGAATGAATTGATTTTTCGTATCACCAGACTGAAATTCATAGATGAGTTGAGGAACAAACATGACAACGGTAATCGCAGGCATTTCGGGCGCTATCGGCAGCGCATTAGCGGAGCGCTATCTGCAGGCCTGGCCGGAGCAGTCGGTGATCGGGCTGTGTCGGTACCCGGACCAGGCGCCGGAGAGACTGCAGCAGGACCCGAGGGTGCATCTGTTGGCCTGGGATGCCAGCGCGCCGGAGCAGGTGCTGGCGCAGTCGGGTATCCAGGAACTGATGGCTGCCTCTGGTGGCATTGACAATCTGATTTATGCTGCCGGACTACTGCATGACGACGCCATGTTCCCGGAAAAACGCCTGGACGAGCTGACGGTGGATAATCTGGCGCGGGCGTTTCAGGTCAACTGCATTGGCTTCGGCATGCTGGTTCAGTCTTTGGCTGGTGGCCTGCGGGGCAAACAGCTCAAACGAATTGTGGCGGTGTCGGCCAAGGTCGGGTCGATTACCGACAATCGTCTTGGTGGCTGGTACGCCTATCGTTGTTCCAAGGCGGCGCTCAATATGATGGTGAAAAACCTGTCGGTCGAGTTACC
>JAWOAO010000238.1:0-7147 GCA_046498485.1 Marinobacter sp.
CTCCGAACGCTCTTTCTCCAGGCCATTGAGCTCGCCCTGTACCCGCCGGCGCAGCCCGGAAAAGTCCTCCTGGCGGGCCGGTTGGCCCGGGTACTCCATATCAAACCAGTCAAAGCCGGCCGATGACGGCGTAAACAGCCGGGCGAACGCGGTGATGGCGGCTTTGCTGTCGCCGTCCAGGGTCTGGCCCGGGCTGGCCATCATCAAGCGGGGGTCCAGCGCCCGCAGTGGCGCCGCCACGGCTTCATCCAGCTGGTTCTGCAGTTGCCATTGCTGTTTGCTTTCCCGTTCCGCCAGTCCGGCCAGGCGGCGTTCCAGCTCCTGGCGGCTCTTGTCCAGCTGCGCCAGCCGGATTTCGGCCTGGGCGGCGCTTTTCAGGGCATTCAGGTGGCTCTGTTTGCCCTCACGGTCTTCCTGCAGGATGTCGCCGATTTCCGGAAGGGTCATATCGCCGTACTGGGCGATCAACAGCTCGCCATTTTTCTGATCCTGCTCGGCCCGCTTCAGGTTGCGGTCGGCGGCGCGGATTTCTCCGGTCAGGCCGCTGCTGTCCTGCTCCAGTTTTTTCAGAGTTTGCACAACCTGCTTGAGGATGTCGTTGTGCTCGGTATAGGCATCCATCGCCGTGCGCCGCTGCCGGCCAATGTCCTGTAAAGCATGGCTCAGGCCCTCACGAAAAGCGGCAAAGTCATGCTGGCTGCGCAGCAGGGTCTGGTACTGCTGGTAATCGCCGTTGAGTTTTTCAAACCGCGGCCGCTCTTTTTCAATCCGGTTGAGCTGGGCTTGCTGCTCTTTGAGCTGTTCGTGGCGATTGAGGAATTCGTCGATATTGAAATCAAAGGCGTCGTCGGCAAACTTCTTGTCGGCTTCGATAATGCTGGCCACGGCGTTGGCCATGGCCTGGTCGTCGGCTTTCATTTCAAACAGCAACAGGATCAGCGTGCGCAGGGACTGCACCCGGCGCTCGTCCGATTCCCCCAGCGGCAGCACCGAGTAGCGCACGGCGTCCGCATTCATCAGCTCACTGCTGTAGTGCATGGTCCTGAGTTTGGCGGGGTCGCTGACAAACCGGGTGTCTTTCGACCGTTTCTTCAGGGCATCAGACAACCGGCTGAACGACAGTTCCGGCACCGCCTGGCCTATGCCATCGGCGCCATCGCCGTTCCAGAACAAAGGCCGCAACTGGTCGTAGCTCACCGGCACAAAGGCCCGGCCGTAACTGAGCTGACTGGCGCTGTCCCGGTACAGAATCTGACAATGCACCCCGGCAGGATTCTCCGCCTCTACAATCAGGAAGCTGAACTGGCTGGGGAAGTAATGCTGGTAGCTTTCTTCGTTGGTGTAAAAGCTGCCGGCGCTGGCGTTACGGAAGGCGAACTTCTTGCGGCTGTTCTTGAAGTTGTTTTCCGGCAGCAGGAACAGGCGCAGGGAATTCAGCAGGCTGGACTTGCCCAGGTTACCCGGCCCCAGAATCAGGCCGTGATTATCCACCGGGATTTCCACGTAGCAAAAGCCGGCAGAATCCACCAGCACCAGGCGGCGAATGCCAAAGGTGAAGGCGTTTGGGTTCGCCTGAGAATCAGTCATCCAGAATCATCTCCTGTTCCATAAACTTGCCGGTGGCACGGAAGGCCTGCGCCAGAGCCACAAAACCGAGATCTTCCGCCAGCGCGACGGCTTTTGTAAACCGTTCCGTGGATTTCGGTGCCATCCGGAACTGCGCCAGCCACGGCTGCCAGTCCGCCGGCTGCACAAACTGCGCGCGATCACCCAGCCGGCCAGCCATGGTAGCAAACATCTGCAGGCCACCGGCATCGTAATCAAAGGCGCAGAACACCCGCTGGTAACCGGCCAGCCAGTTCAGCACAGCGGACTGGGTAATGCGGTTGCCACTGCCGAGCAGCACATCGCAGCTGGCCAATTCCAGAGGCTCGTTGAGACATTCAGCGACAAAAGCCAGCATTTGGCGATAGTGGAAGAAATTACGTTCGTTCTCCACCACCAACACCCGGGCAGCAGGCCGGAAACCCATATCCACCGCATCCCCGGCAATCACTACCGAATCCGGCCGAGCAGAGATCAGCTCCCGATGATAGGCCTGCAGAAAGCTCACCTCTGTGCCGTGGCGGTGTGAATTACCTTTTCTTGCAGCATCTACCCGGCTGACGGGCGCTGCAACATGTTGTTGCAACTCATCAAACACCGAGGCATCGACAACCATTACACGCCAACGATTGGCAGCTACTTTTTCAGTCGAAAACAGATCCCGGTGCCGCCGTCTAAAGGCTTCCGGCAGCTTCTTCAAAAAGGCCTCGTAGTTGATGGCCTGGCCCTTGAGGATCTTCTGGAGGTAGTCGTTCAATGGCTCGCCTGCTCAGAGCTTGGTATTATCAGTCTACTGCTATTCAACGGATGATGAGCCACGGAGGGCCCTATGCCAACAATCAGTGAATTCTTCGGCATTCTTATACGGATGTATTACGATGACCACAACCCTCCCCATTTCCATGCTTATTACGGGGAGTACGAGGCTATCATTCTGATAGAGACCTTGGAGATTGTTGAAGGCAAACTGCCCAAAAGAGCCAAAGCAATGGTTATCGAGTGGGCTTTTGAGCATAGGAAGGATCTGATCACAGACTGGAAGCTCGCGGAGCTACACCAGCCACTAAAAAAGATAGAGCCGCTGGAGTGAGTGTCATGCCAAAAGTAACTCATGCAGAGGCCAGGCCTGATTACATTCTGGCCGTGACCTTTGATGATGGAACTCATGGCGAAATCAGTCTTGCTGATCGGCTATTTGGTCCAATGTTTGAACCGCTAAAAGAGCCAGAGTTCTTTGCCCAGGCAAGCGTTGACGAGTTTGGGGCCATTTGCTGGCCCAATGGGGCGGATCTCGCCCCGGATGCGCTTTATCGCAAGATCAAATCTCACCAAACAGGAACACTATGTCACTGAAGTATAGGATTATTCCTGTCACCGCCTTTCAACAGAACTGCACCCTGATCTGGTGCGACCAGACTCGCAAGGCCGCGGTGATCGACCCCGGCGGCGATCTTGACAAAATTCGTGCCGCCGTTGCGGCCGAAGGCGTCACCCTTGAGAAAATTCTGCTGACCCATGCCCACATTGACCACGCCGGCGGCACCGCCGAGCTGGCCCGATCAGCGGGCATTGCCATTGAAGGGCCGCACAAGGAGGATAACTTCTGGATTCAGGGTTTGGCCATGCAGGCGCAGATGTTCGGCTTTGCGGCACCGGAGGTGTTTACGCCGGATCGCTGGCTCGAGGATGGCGACACGGTCACCGTCGGCAATGAAACGTTGGAAGTGCTGCACTGCCCCGGCCACACCCCCGGCCATGTGGTGTTCTTCCACCGCGAATCCAGGCTGGCCCAGGTGGGCGATGTGCTGTTCAACGGCTCCATCGGCCGCACCGATTTCCCGAAAGGCGATCACAGCACCTTGATCCGTTCGATCCGGGAAAAGCTGTTTCCGCTGGGCGATGACGTCAGCTTCATCTGTGGCCACGGCCCCATGTCCACCTTCGGCAAGGAACGGACGACCAATCCGTTTGTGTCAGACCACCGGGGTTAACAACCCCGGCTCCGTCCATCCTTAAACTATCCGTTTTGTGACAACCGGAACTGCTCAATGGTCTTGCGCAACGTTTCCGCCATGGCCAGCAGGTCACCGGCAATGCGCGCGGTTTCCTGAGCGTCACTGGAGGTCTGCTCCGCCGAGCGGCTGATTTCAATCACGTTGTGATTGATCGATTCCGACACGTTGCTCTGCTCGTTGGCGGCGCTTTCCATCTCTTCGTTCAAGCCGGTAATTTCACGCACCGCACTGGCAATGGTCTGCAGCTCGCTCTCCACTTTCAATATGGCGTCGACCTGATGCTGGGCCATTTCCGAGGCGTGGCGCATGGTCCCCACGCACTCCACCACCTCTTTTTTAAGACCCTGAATGGTCTGACGAATTTCTTCAGTGGACACCTGGGTGCGGGACGCCAACGCCCTCACTTCATCGGCAACCACCGAGAAACCGCGGCCCTGTTCACCGGCCCGGGCCGCTTCGATGGCCGCGTTCAGCGCCAGCAGATTGGTCTGGTCAGCAATCTCGGAGATCAGCTCCAGCCGTTTGGCCATTTCGGTGGTGCGCTGATCCAGTTGTTCTATGCGCTGGGCACCGCTCTGCACTTCGGAATTCAGCAACTCGATGCCCTGCACTGCATTGTGCGCCAGCTGCTCACCGGTTTCCGCCGCTTTCGCGGTATCCGCCGATTTACGGGCCGTGGTGACGGCGTTTTCCCGAACCTGCACCGCCGAGGCGGCCATTTCGGTAGTGGCACTGGCCACCTGATCGGTATTGTCTTTCTGGGCCAGCACTTCGCGTTCGGTGGTCTCTGCCTTGTCGGCGATGGATCGCGCGGCGATTTCAACCTGGGCCGCGTTGTCCATGACCGTATGCATGCTGACCCGGATCTTCGACACCATGCGATTGAAGGCGCGGGACAAAGAGCCAATCTCGTCGTTACGAGAAACCTCCAGCTCAATCGACAAATCGGAATTACGGGAAATCTCATCCATGCGGTCGTGCAGACGACGCAACCGGGAGAACACCAGCTTGGCCAGCACCATGGCGGTCAGGAAGAATATGACCACAAAAATCACGATCTGAACGCCACCACCGACCAGCAGCTGCTGCTGAAGACGGGCGTCACTCTGGGCAAGAGAATAATCCACCCGAATGGCGCCCAGGATGTCCCCTTCCTGCGCCTGGTGGCAGCCCAGGCAGTTGACGCCCTGGTAGTCGGCTTGCGCCACCACCGGTTCAATCAGGGTGTATACCCGGCCCTGGGCATTTTCGGAATACTGCTCGATGCGCTCACCGCCCAGCGCTTGCAGATCTTCAGGCTCGCGGCGCTGTTCTCCGGCATTGCCGGCGCCGTACATGGCGTTCAGCTGATCACTGCGCACCACCCGAATGTCCAGCACGTCCGCAGAGGCTCGGGCCCGATCACGCAGCACTTCCCGGTTATTGATGGTGCCCGTGACCATCATCGTGTTCAGACCGTCGAAATAGGATTTGGCCAGGCCGTCCACGTATTTGTGGCTGTACTCTTCAAGGTGTGCGCGCTGGGTTTGGGAGCTATAAATAACCGTAAACACGAGAATCACAGAAAAGGCCACAGCCAATGCCGCAAGCAGGAGGAATCGAATCGAATAGTGTTTTTTCATGGTACCCCGGCGATGGAAGAGCAACTGTGCAACCATAGAACATGACGGCGGACTGGCGGAAAACTTTATAGATGTTGGTCAATTATTTAATGACACAGATCAGTTAGCCAGCATCACCAGGACACTCATTGCAAAGTTTTACATTTGACGGGCTCCGCCGCCCGGCCCCGGAACCAGCAATCTGACCGAAACCTGCTTGATACCTTCCAAGACACACTTTTGACGAAATTCCGGCAGATCTTTTCCGCCCAGAGGGAACCCACCATGTCGTTGCTGACATCACTCATACAAGCCAGTGCACGCTTTCAGCAAGCCATGGACAACCGCCAGGCACCGGCGGCCAAGCCGAATGAAGGCCAGACCGCCCAAGCAAAAGCACCCGAAGCCTCTGGCGGCCCCGGCGATGACCGCTTCACGCCTTCAGGACAACCCGAGGGTGATTCCGGCAACCTGAAAACCCGACAACTGCCACTGGGCCAATACAAGCAGACCGTTGCGCAAGACCTGTCATTCGTGAGGGAAACACTCCGGCACAAACTTGCCGAATACAACCTGCATCCGGCCACCGCGCTCAGCGTTGGCCGAGGCGAAGGTGGCAGTGCCCTGGTGGAAGGAAAAATACCGGAAGAACTGCGGGACAACATCGAAAAGGACCTGAACAACAATCGCGGTTTCAGAGAGGCGTTCAGCCGTCTGAGCGTGACCGAACCAACACTGCACTTCATGGACAACGCGCTGAAACTGAACCAGGCCTATGGCGTCAGCAATTCACTGCTGGATTCCCTGGTCAGCGAAAACCAGCAGTTCAACGGCTTGCAGGATGTCATCCACCGCTACGACAACCTCCGCCGCACCGCCGGCACCAGCCAACCCGAGAGTACCAGCTCACCACGCTACGCCTTCAGCCTGAACGCCCGGGCCTGATAGCCGGGACTGCCGGGACCGCTGCTAGGCCTGGAACGGCGCCGGATCACCCTGACCCACCCGGATCACCTCGGGCGCGTCGCCGGTAAAATCAACCACCGTGGTCGCTTCCATGCCACAGAAGCCGCCATCAATGATCAGATCCAGCTCATGCTCGAGCGAATCCCGGATCTCATAGGCATCGGTCATCGGCTCGGTTTCACCCGGCAGAATCAGCGTACTGCTCATGATCGGCTCGCCCAGCTCGCCCAGCAAATCCCGCACAATCTGGTTATCCGGCACCCGAACCCCGATCGACCGACGCTTGGGATGCATCAACCGACGCGGCACCTCACTGGTGGCCGGCAAAATGAAGGTGTAAGGCCCCGGCGTAAACGTCTTCAACAAACGGTACTGGGTGTTATCCACCTTGGCGTACACCCCGATGTCCGACAAATCCCGGCACACCAGGGTAAAGTTATGCTTGTCATCCAGCTTACGAATCCGCTTGATCTTATCCGCCGCCGGCTTGTCACCCAGGTGACACCCCAGGGCATAACCGGAGTCCGTCGGATAGGCAATCACCCCTCCCTTGCGCAAAACCTCAACGGCCTGATTAATCAGCCGCTTTTGAGGATTCTCCGGGTGAACCTGAAAAAACTGACTCATTTATTGGCTCCCTGTTCCAGTTTAGCGGCCATGGCGGCGTCCCCTTTGGAGCCACCCTTACAATTCGGTGATTCCGGCGACGCCTGGCCACTGGCGGCCCACTCCTCCGGCGTGTACAAATGCAGCGCCAACGCATGCACCGACCCCGCCAACTCCTCCGCCAGCACCGCGTAAACAGCCTGATGCCGCTTCACCTTCATCTGCCCCGCAAAACCCGGCGACACCATCGTCACCTTGAAGTGGGTTTCCGAATTCGCCGGCACCGCGTGCATGTGGCTTTCGTTCTCTACCAACAGCACCTGTGCGTCAAAGGCATTTTTCAGTTTAGTTTCA
>JAWOAO010000239.1:0-5340 GCA_046498485.1 Marinobacter sp.
CATGGCTCGCACAGCAACTGGCCCAGGCTTTCGGTGGTGCGCTTGCGGGTCATTTCCACCAGGCCGAGTTCAGAAACACCGGTAATCTTGGTTTTAGCGTGATCCCTTTCGAGCATTTTCTCCAGCATCCGGTGCACCTGACGCTGGTGTTCGGGATCATCCATGTCGATAAAATCGATAATGATGATGCCACCAAGATTTCTTAACCGAAGCTGCCGGCTAATGGCACGAGCGGCTTCCAGGTTGGTCTTGAAGATGGTCTCCTCAAGGTTGCGGTGCCCGACAAAGGCACCGGTATTGATATCGATGGTGGTCATCGCCTCGGTCTGGTCGATGATCACATAGCCACCGGACTTCAACTGCACCTTACGGCTCAGGGCCTTCTGGATTTCATCTTCAACGGAATACAGATCAAAAATCGGCCGTTCACCCGGATAGTACTCCACCTTGTCAGCGAATTCCGTGACAAACTCCTGCACAAACTCCATCACCCGCTGATAACTTTCCCGGCTGTCGATACGGACTTTCTCGGTCTGTGGCCGGATCAGGTCGCGGATGGTGCGGATAAACAGCGGCAGATCCTGATAGATCACCGACGGTGCCGGTGCCTTGGCCATCCGGTCATGAACCGACTGGCTCAGCCGGTGCAGATAGGTCATATCCGCAACCAGATCCTCCGCCACCGCCGCCTCGGCCGCCGTCCGGATAATGTAACCACCCTTGACATCATTGGTCTCGGCCGCCGCGCCTTCCTGGATCACTGACTTGAGTCGGGCCCGCTCGTTGTCGTCTTCGATCCGTTGGGAAATGCCGATATGGCTGACGCCAGGCATAAACACCAGGTATCGGGACGGGATGGAAAGCTGGGTTGTCAGCCGGGCACCCTTGGTGCCGATCGGATCCTTGGTTACCTGGACCACCAGTGACTGGCCTTCCCGCAGCAAGGTGCGGATATCCGGCACAGTTTTCGGGGCATCCGCCAGCTCTTCAGCGGTAGACGGGCTGGTTATCACATCGGAGGCATGGATAAAGGCCGCCCGCTCCAGTCCGATATCAACAAAGGCCGCTTCCATTCCGGGCAGCACTCTGACCACCTTGCCTTTGTAAATACTGCCAACAATGCCCTTGCGACTGGCCCGTTCGATGTACGCTTCCTGCAGCATGCCGTTCTCGACCAGCGCGACCCGGGTTTCAACCGGAGTCACGTTGATCAGGATTTCTTCACTCATGTTGGGTTCTCCTTACTGCACGGCCAGTGGTGCCAGACCGGATGGCCAGCCTCCGCCAGTAAGCCGGCGGTCTCCTGAAGTGGCAGTCCGACCACGGCGCTGTAACTGCCCCTGAGTTCACTGACAAAGATACCACCCAGGCCCTGAATACCGTAACTTCCGGCCTTGTCCATGGGTTCACCACTGGCCACGTAGGCTCGTATTTCGAATTCGGACAACAGCCGGAAGCTGACACCGGTCACCACCAGGCTGGACTGACAGCGCTCGCCCTGAGCCAGCGCCACCGCCGTCATGACCTGGTGCGTCTGGCCTGACAATCGTGCCAGCATGGCTTGCGCCTCTGCCGCCGAAGCCGGCTTGCCGAGAATCTCACCGTTCAGCACCACTGAGGTGTCTGACCCCAGCACCAGGCTGACGGGATTCTGGCTGGCCACCCGTTGCGCTTTCTCGCGTGCCAGGCGCTCAACGTAATGCGCTGCGGATTCTCCGGCCAGCACGGTTTCGTCAATATCCGCTGGCTGCACCCGGAACGTCAGCCCTATCTGCTCAAGCAAGCCGGCCCGGCGCGGGGAGGCGGAGGCCAGGATTAACGGTGGCATCGTCGTCACCCCATTTGCCGGTTCAGGCGATCAAGCAAGCCGCACACAAAAGGCCAGGCAATGGCACCGGTGAGCGCCGGCCAGAGGTAACTGAAGCCCGCGCCATCGGCACCCAGCAGCTGTTTGAGAAAGTGCACCAGCATCTGGTTGATGCCCAGCAGCAAAAACACCATCAGGCACTGCTGCGGCAGGGGGTACATTCGCAGGCGCTGGTGGATGGTCAGCACCAGAAACGCAATCAATGCCATACCCAGCGCATTGGTGCCCAGGGGCGTGGCTTCCAGCACGTCGAGCAGCAGGCCCAGACACCAGGCCATCACAATGCCGAATTGGGCCGGTGCGCGAAAGGTCCAGTAGAACACCACCAAGCCCAGCCATTCCGGGCGGAATTCAAACCAGCCTGCCGGGAACAGAGAAATACTCAGAACCAGCGCCAGAGCAACCGTGATGACAAACAGCGGATAGCTGATGACGGATAACATCAGTTTGTCCCCCCTTCCATTGGCAGGCGTTCCTCTACCCGGTCAGTCGTCTCCGGCTGAAATACCACCAGCACCATTCGACTCTGGTTCAGGCGGGCCATGGGCACGGCCCGGATCGTCACGAACGGCTCCCCTGGCTCTTTGATAATCTGGCTGACTCTGGCAACCGGGTAACCCCGGGGAAAGCGCCCGCCCAGACCGGAGCTTACCAGGGTATCGCTTTCGCGGATGTCGGCGGTGTCGGGCACATGCACCAGGTCGAGCTCGTCGATCTCACCGTTGCCGAGCAACACCGAGCGTAACCCGTTCCTGACCACTTCAACGGGGACCGCATGACTGCTGTCAGACACCAGCAATACCCGGGAGGTAAACTGGCTGGTCTTGACAATTTGTCCCATCAGCCCCTCTGCATCCAGCACCGCCTGGCCGGTGCTTACACCGTCACTGTCGCCTTTGTTGATGATGATTTCGTGGGAAAACGGATCGGGGGAAACGCCCACCACTTCGCTCACGATGACCCGGTCATCGAGTATTTCAGCCGAGTTCAGCAGACGACGCAGTTCGTTGTTTTCGGAAGCAAGGGCGGCGTATTTCAGCGCGCGGCGCTCAAGAATCAGCATGCGGGCTTTCAGTTCTTCGTTTTCACCCTGCAAGTCCTCCCTGCTGACGAACAGGCCGGCAAACCAGTCACCGAAACGATAGGGTGCATTACCCAGCCAATACACCGGCGCCAGGCCGGTCGCCAGAGTGCTGCGCACAGGGGTGAGCTTATCAAAACGAGCATCGGCAGCGATTAACGCTGCCGATATCAGAATCACAAGAAAAAGCCTGAAGCCGGGTACCGGCCCCTGAACAAAGATAGTCTTAATGGCGAAGCCCTCCCACGGGATTAACCCTCCTGGGAGAACAGTCCGATACCGCCGCGATCAATAACTTCCAGCGCCTTGCCACCACCCCGGGCGACACAGGTCAGCGGGTCTTCGGCGATGATCACCGGCAAACCGGTTTCTTCACTGATCAGTTTGTCCAGGCCGCGCAAGAGTGCGCCACCACCGGTCAGCACGATACCGCGTTCAGCGATGTCAGAGGCCAGTTCGGGCGGCGATTGTTCAAGCGCGCTCTTCACCGTCTGAACGATCTGGGCCAGCGACTCCTGCAGGGCATCCAGAATCTCTTCACTGTTCAGGGTAAAGGCACGGGGAATGCCTTCGGCGAGATTCCGACCGCGCACGTCAATCTCGCGTACATCCAGACCTTCGTAGGCACAGCCAATCTCGTGCTTGATGCGCTCGGCGGTCGACTCACCGATCAGGCTGCCGTAATTGCGGCGCACGTAAGTAACAATCGCCTCATCGAATTTGTCACCGCCAACCCGCACGGATTCGGCGTAAACAATGCCGTTCAGGGAGATGATCGCGATTTCCGTGGTGCCACCACCAATGTCGACAATCATGGAACCGCTGGCCTCTTCCACCGGCAGGCCGGCACCAATGGCCGCCGCCATCGGTTCTTCGATCAGAAACACCTCACGGGCACCGGCGCCAAGGGCGGATTCACGGATCGCCTTACGCTCTACCTGGGTGGATTTGCTGGGCACGCAGACCAGAACTCGAGGGCTGGGGGTAATAAAGCTGTTTTCGTGCACTTTGTGAATAAAGTGCTGGAGCATCTTCTCGGTCACCACGAAATCCGCGATCACGCCGTCTTTCATCGGCCGGATGGCGGTAATGTTGCCCGGAGTACGACCAAGCATGCGTTTTGCCTCGGCACCGACGGCAGCAACCGTTTTCTGGGAATTGTTGGTACGGATGGCAACAACAGAGGGTTCGTTGAGGACAATGCCGCGCTCACGCACGTAAATCAGAGTGTTGGCGGTGCCCAGGTCGATGGACAGGTCGCTTGAAAATAAGCCTCGGAGTCTTTTGATTAACATTCGTGTTGTTTCAACCTGAGAGTTGCGGTTGCAGAAAATAATCCGGCAACTTTAGCAGCGACACCCTCCCCAGGCAAGGCAACATCAGGGCTTGCGACTTACCATTTGCACACTTTATGGGGTATTGCGGGACCACTCTGAAACCGGATTCTGATAATATGGTCTGCCTATTTTCACACATCACTGGAGGCAACGTGAGCATTTCCCGCGCGGACATTGAGAAAGTTGCCGTGCTCGCCCGCATTAAAGTGGACGACGAGCAGGTTTCGGCACTGGAAAAGGATCTCGGAAATATTCTGGACCTGGTGGATCAGCTGAGTGCTGCGGATACCGATTCGGTAGAGCCGCTGGCCCATCCGCTGGATGCGGTGCAACGGTTACGCCCCGATGTGGTGACCGAAACCGATCAACGGGCCGCCTTCCAGGCGATTGCACCGGCGACCGAAGATGGTTTGTACCTGGTACCCCGGGTGATTGAGTAAGGGCAGAATTTTTAACGATCATGAATCGCAGGATTGATCATGCATAACAAGTCCGTAGCAGAACTTTCCAGAGCACTGGAAAGTGGAAAGATTTCGAGCGTGGAGCTGACCCAACAGTTGCTGGAACGTCTCAAGCGCGAAGACCGCCAGTACAACAGCTTTATAACCGTCTGCGACCATCAGGCGCTGACCGAGGCCAGAGCGGCCGATGAGATGCGGGCCGCTGGCAAGGCGACAGCCTGGACCGGGGTGCCGTTTGCTCATAAAGATATTTTCTGCACTAACGGCATTCGCACCACGTGCGGCTCGAAGATGCTGGAGAACTTTGTACCGCCCTACGATGCCACGGTGACGGAGAAGTTCAAACAGGCCGGCGCGGTGTGTCTGGGCAAGACCAACATGGACGAGTTCGCCATGGGCTCGTCCACCGAGTCCAGTTATTTCGGACCAACCACCAACCCCTGGGGCCTTGCGACTGGCGCCAAGCGGGTTCCGGGCGGATCGTCCGGCGGCTCTGCAGCCGCAGTGGCCGCCCGCCTGGTGCCGGCGGCAACCGGCACCGATACCGGCGGCTCTATCCGCCAGCCGGCGGCCCTGTGCGGCATTACCGGACTG
>JAWOAO010000282.1:0-2994 GCA_046498485.1 Marinobacter sp.
ATTTAGTGTTTGGCCGAAAACTCACTTATCTACTTCGTCACTGCAAAATTTTGAATTCTTCATGTATCGGAATTGAGTGGGCGATAGATGGCGGTGCCATAACCGTTTTCATCCAGATCAAACCGCTCGCGGCTGACCTGCCAGCGCTGACGCCCCATCTGGCGCATCAGGCTGCGCACAAAACTCAGGCGGCAGGCATGCAGGCTGCCCAGACGCTCTAGCTGCATCACATCATCGGCTGGGCGCAGATTCAGCGGGGCCAGCCCCCATTCACTATGCATCATGTACGACGGCCTTTTTACGGGTAGTCAACCCCTGGTCACGCGCCATGGCATAAGCCGCTTGAGGGCCAAGCCACAGCGAGGGTAGCAGCACCAGGGAAACAGGGATGGCGGTAATGACAATAAACTGTTGCAGCACACCAATCTGACCGGCACCCATATACAGCAGGATAGCGGCCATCAGCGCCATGGTGATGCCCCAGAAAATCCGCACGGCGGTGTGCGGCTGGTCATGACCGGTACACACCACGGCAATCGCATAGCTCATCGAGTCACCGGTAGTGGCGACAAAGATGGTGGTCAGCAGCAGGATCGCCAGCGCCATGAAAACGCCCCCCGGCAGCGCCTGGGCCACGGTCAGGGTCGCCACATCAAACTGGAAGTTGTTGAGCGCCTCAGCCAGATCAATCACCCCGCTGAGTTGGTAGTGAATACCGGCACCGCCCAGCAGGGTAAACCAGACAGTGGTGGCAATCGGCGCCATCACCGCCACAGCAAGAATCATCTGGCGAATGGTACGGCCGCGGGAGATACGCGCCACGAAAATCGCCATCAGCGGGCCGTAACCGATAAACCAGGCAAAGAAGAACACCGTCCACCACTGCATCCACCAGCCAGGCGCAGTTTCCGAGGTCATGGTGGCCATGGCAAAGAAGGAGCTGATATAGACACCGAACCCCTGCAGATAGGCGTTGGTAAAGAATAGGGTCGGGCCAAAAACAAAGATGACCGCCGCAATCACCAGCGCCAGAAAGACATTAAACCGGCTAAGGATCTGGATGCCTTTGTGGATACCGGTTGCCGCAGAGGTCACGTACACAGCCCCCAGTACAATGAGGATCATCAGCTGAGTGATATAGCCTTCACTAAAACCAAACAGTTCATGCAGGCCAAAGCTGACCTGGGTGGCCAGAAACCCAATTGGGCCGACGGTGCCCGCGACCACCGCAATCACGCAACAGGCATCGACCACGCCGCCAACCCAGCCACGCATCAAGCGCTCACCGAGCACCGGGGTCAGCAGGGTACGCGGCTGGAGTGGCAGGCCGCGCTCATAGTGCCAGTAAGCCAGCACAATGGCGGTCAGCGAGCCCAGCACCGCCCAGGCCAGAAACCCCCAGTGCATGAAGGATTGCGCCAGGGCGCCGGCAATCGCTTCTACCGTGCCGGCTTCGCTATCAAAGGCGGGCGGCGTCACCACGAAGTGATAAACCGGCTCACCGGCGGCAAAAAACACCCCACCACCGGCCAGCAGGGTACACATGATGATGGAGAGCCATTTGAAGGTGCTCAATTCTGGCTTGTTCAGCCCACCAATCTTGGCGCTGGCCGCCGGGGAAATGGCAAGCCCAATGGCAATAAAGAACGTCAGCAACAGAAACAGCTGAAAGTAGGAGCCAAGCACCGCCGCCGTCCAGGCGAAGCCACTTGAAATGACCCCGGCCACCCCCTCGATGTTGATCAGTGACAGGACGATAAACAGAATGACAAAACCACCGCTTAGCCCAAGTACGACAGGATCGCCGAATCGGCCAAGCCCGCCGCTCTCATTGTTGTGGCGGGGCGTGTTAGAGGAAGAGTCCATGGAAAAACCTCATTGTTGATTATTATGGTTATCCGTCAGTTTGACGATTGTTAGTGGTAGACGCGGGGTTGCGACGCGTTAGCAACACCCGCTATGGCAGTTCACACCCGCGGCGAAGTGGTGCGTTCAAGTAATTCAACCCAGTTGCGCCCCATAATGCGCGCCACCTCCTGCTCGGCGAACCCTTTGTTGCGCAGCGCCTCAATCAGGTTGGGAAAATCGCGGCTATCGCGCAGCCAGGCCAGCGGCTTGGGCCAACCGGCATTACTGGCGCTGCCTTCGCCGTAATCCATCTCTTTTGACCATCGGCCGTTACGCATCCATTCCAGCACCGCGGTTGGCTGGTTCTGGCACAGGTCGGTTCCCAGGCCGACATGCTCGATGCCCATCAGATCAACGGTGCGCGCAATCATGTCGCAGTAATCTTCCAGGGTGCAGTCCGGGCCATTCTTCAAATGGAAGGGGTAGGCCGAAAAGCCCAGCAGGCCGTCGTTCTCGGCAATCGCCCTGAGCACCTTGTCAGACTTGTTACGTTTGGCGTCATGGAAAAAGCTCGGGTTGGCATGCGAGATAATCACCGGCCGCTCAGAAAGCTCGATGGCGTCCAGGGTCGAACGCTCGCTGCTATGCGACATATCAATCACCATGCCGACCCGGTTCATCTCGCGAATTACCTGACGGCCAAAGCGGGTGATACCGCTGTCTTCACTCTCATAGCAACCGCAGGCCAGCAGGCTCTGGTTGTTATAGGTCAGCTGCATGATCAACAGGCCTAGTTGACGCAACACCGCCACCATGTCGATATCGTCCTCGATCGGTGAACAGTTCTGGGCGCCAAAGAAGATGCCCACCTTGCCCGCCTCACGGGCGCGCTCGATATCGCCAGGCGCATGAACGGGCATGATCAGGTCGCCATGCGCTTCGAAACGGCGGTTCCACTCACCGATGCGGGTCAGCGTCTCGCGCAGGGTTTCGTGGTAGACCAGGGTGGCGTGGACGGCATCCACGCCGCCCTCGCGCATCTGTTCAAAAATCTCCCGGGACCAGTTGGAATACTGCAAGCCATCCACGGTCAGCATCTGTCTGGACATGCGCGACTCCTTACGCCTTGACGTAGCAGGTCTTCAC
>JAWOAO010000288.1:0-2952 GCA_046498485.1 Marinobacter sp.
GCACCCAGGCATCTGCCGCCTATTACAACCCGGCCAACCTGGTCAGGGACAATCGCGGCCAATTCACCTCGGGTTTGTTTTATGCGGATCATTCCCTGGAGGGCGAAAGCAAGGGCGGCAGCGCTCCGTTGGACAGGGAAGGGGATGTGATCAACAATACGGCTTCCAAGAACGTGCTGCTTGGCATGAAAACTGACCTTTCAAACCTGACCAAGCAAAACCACCCGATTACTTTTGGTTTTATAGCGGGTGTGGAAAAATGCGGCATGGAGATGCTGGCCTTTAGTTCCGAGACCTCAAAGCAGGGCCAGTATTTCAAGTACGACCGCCAGCCCCTGTTTATCCGGATGGCCGGGGGCACCCAAATCTTAAGATCACCTGCTGTGCCAGGCGATCACCCAGTTGCTGACGCAGCTCTTCCTCTTCCCGTTGTTTGGCGAGCACGTTGGTCTCGTCATAACGGTAGGTTTCGCTGGTGTTCAGCTCGGTTGCGGCGATGAGCGGCACCCGATCGGCGGTCAACAGTTCGATGGTTACGGTATGGCGCAGAATGTACTCCGCTGCAGCGGCCTGGGCGGTAATGGCTGAGGCACGGCGATCCTGTTGATAGTTGCTCAGGCGCAGCACATAGTCCGCCTGCGCGGCTTCGCTGAGCTCTACGCCGCCCAGAGTCAGCTGTTCCCTTACCGACTGACAGAAGCGCCCTGGCAGGGCGTCCGGGCAATCCACTGCCAGCGGCTGCAGGGCCGCCGGCACCGGAGAGGTGCCCCGCAACTGAAAGCCGCAACCCGCCAGCGTGGTCATGGCCAGCACTGCCAACAACGGTAGCCGCAGCGCTTTCAGCAATGACGGCGCCCAGGCCATATCAGTTCGCCACCACGTTGACCAGCCGGCCTGGAACCACGATTACTTTGCGCACGGTCTTGCCCTCGGTAAAGCGCATGACGTTTTCATTCTCCAGCGCGAGCTTCTCAAGGTCGTCCTTGCCGATATCCACCGGCACGCTTTCTTTGGCACGCACCTTGCCATTAACCTGCAGCACCACTTCAATTTCGCTGCGCACCATGGCGCTCTCGTCCGCCACCGGCCAGCGGGCATCCACCACCAGCTCGGCATGGCCGAGTGCGTGCCAGAGGCTATGACAGATGTGCGGCACGATCGGTGACAGTACCAGCACCGCCACATCCAGTGCCTCCTGGCGAACGGCGCGGGTTTGCGGCTCGTTGTCGGCCAGTTTGCTGACTTCGTTGAGCAGCTCCATGACCGCGGCAATGGAGGTGTTGAAGGTCAGCCGGCGGCTGATATCGTCGCTGACCTTGGCAATGGTTTGGTGGGTCTTGCGACGCAGATCGGTCTGGGCATCGGTCAGATTGCCCGCGTTCAGTGCCGGTACGCCGCCCACGGCGATGTGTTCATTCACCAGGCGCCAGAGCCGCTTGAGGAAGCGGTGAGCACCCTCCACGCCGCTGTCTGACCACTCCAGAGACTGCTCGGGTGGCGCCGCAAACATCATGAACAGGCGCACGGTATCGGCACCGTGCTGGTCGATGATGGACTGCGGATCGATACCGTTGTTCTTTGATTTTGACATCTTGGTGACGCCGCCAATTTCGACCGGCTGGCCGTCGGCTTGCAGTATCGCCCGGGTAACCTGGCCTTTGCCATCGCGCTCAACGGTTACATCGGCCGGATTGAACCAGGTCTTGCCGCCGTTGTCTTCATTCCGATAATAGGTTTCAGCCAGCACCATGCCTTGACACAAAAGGCGGTTGAAGGGCTCGGAGCTGTCTACCAGACCGAAATCCCGCAACAGTTTGTGAAAGAAACGGGCATACAGCAGGTGCAGAATGGCGTGTTCGATACCACCGATGTACTGATCCACAGGCAGCCAGTAATTGGCCGCAGCCGGGTCCAGCATGCCCTGGTCGTAGTTGGGGCTGCAGAACCGGGCGTAATACCAGGACGACTCCATGAAGGTGTCGAAGGTGTCGGTCTCCCGCGTCGCTGGCTGGCCGTTGTATTCGGTTTTGCACCAGTCAGGATCGGCTTTGATGGGCGACTGCACGCCGTCCATCTCGACATCCTCCGGCAGGCGGACCGGCAGCTGATCGTCCGGGACCGGCATCTCGGTGCCGTCGTCCAGTGTCATCATCGGAATCGGCGAGCCCCAGTAGCGCTGTCGTGAAACGCCCCAGTCCCGCAGCCGGTAGTTGACCGTGCGCTTGCCAATGTTGTTGGCTTCCAGATAGCTGGCGATTTCTTCAAAGGCTTCTTCACTGGTCAGGCCGCTGTACTTGCCGGAAGACACCAGAAAGCCCGTTTCGGTGAAGGCCTTCTCCTGAACGTCAATGTCGCGGCTGTCGTTGGGCGCGATTACCTGTTTGATGGGCAGCTTGAACTTGAGCGCGAATTCGTGATCGCGATCGTCGTGCCCCGGCACCGCCATCAGCGCCCCGGTGCCGTAATCCATCAGTACGAAGTTGGCAATCCAGACCGGAATCTCTTCCTGGGTGAGGGGATTAATGGCTTTGAAGCCGGTGTCGATGCCCTTCTTTTCCATGGTGGCCAGCTCGGCTTCGGCCACCTTGCTGGTGCGACACTGGTCGACAAACTCGGCCACATCCAGATGCCGTTCCGCCGCGGCTTTGGCCAGCGGGTGCTCGGCGGCCACCGCCATGTAACTGACACCCATCAAGGTGTCCGGACGGGTGGTATAAACGGTCATGCCGTCATCGCGGTCTTTTAGCGGAAAGGTCAGGTCGGTAGCCACCGATTTGGCGATCCAGTTCCGCTGCATGGTCTTGACCTGTTCCGGCCAGTCCTCAAGCTGGTTCAGATCGTCCAGCAACTCCTCGGCATAATCGGTAATGCGGATGAACCACTGGGGAATCTTCTTCTGCTCAACCAGCGCACCGGAGCGCCAGCCGCGGCCATCAACGACCTGTTCGTTGG
>JAWOAO010000320.1:0-8466 GCA_046498485.1 Marinobacter sp.
GTGCGGACGGCCTGCGCCAGAGCATCGTCACCATCCTCGAAGGTCAGCTGATTGTCTGCGGCCGACCAGGTGATGGTGCGGGCCCGGGCATCGGTCATGGCCTCGCCCGCTCTGGCCGGTTGGCGATAGCGGGCGGGTTCGCCGCTGGCCTCAATCCGGCTCAGGCCTTGCGGATTGCGATACAGTACCAAACGCTCGGCATTCAGTTGGGTGTCGCCCTGTGTCAGTTCGACCTCACCGGTGTACACGGCGGTGCCTTCGGCGTCGTCCAGCCGGGCCGCGTCGGCGCTGACCCGGATCGGAGCATCCGAATCCAGATCAAACGCGGCTGTGGGGCCGGCCAGAATCAGTGTTGCCAACAACAGGACTGCACGTTTACCTGACGCTTTCATATTGCCCTTCTACCCGGGAGTTGAGTTCCAGTACCCGTTGATCGACCCAGGCCTTCATGCCGGTGGCACGGGTAACGCCAAACGGTTCGGTAATGGTGACCGGCTGGTCGGTGTATACGCTGCCCTGGGTATTGTCCAGGGTCAGCGAACTGGTGGTCAGTGTTGCTTCTGAGTCAGCGGTCTGTCTGAGCACCACCACATTGCCCGTCAGAACAACAAGATCTTCATTTTGCTGGAGGCTACCTTTATCCGCTTCAATAATCCATGGGTCGGTACCCTGCTCGCTGTAGATTCTGGCCCGGGGTGCGTTCATGGTGGCGTGTGCGCTGTCGTCAAACTGCTCGATACGGGGGCTCGCCAGGGTCATTTTCAGGTTGCCCTGTTCATCCCAGGTGGTGTACCGGCCCTCGATGACGAAGCTGTCCGGCTCGGAGGGGCCCCTGAGTCCGGCGGCATCGTCGGGCAAGATGTCCACTTCTTCACGCTGCCACATCAGAAACACGGTGGCCACGACGGTGACGGCCAGCGCCAGATTCCGCAGCCGGGGATTTTTTAACGGGCCTGTTAGCAGTGTGGTGCGATTCATGACTGCTCGTTCAGATAAGGTTGCAGCGTGCTGTGCAACTGGTTTTGAGCCCACAGAATCAGATCACAGGCCTCGCGCACAGCACCATGACCACCCTCGGCCCGGGTGCAATAATCCGCCTGCTGGCGCACCAGCCAGTAACCGTTGGGGACGGTAATGCCAAGGCCGGCATAGTGCAGGGCAGGAAGGTCTGGCAGGTCGTCACCCATGTAGGCGATCTGCGCCGGCGTGATGTTCAACTCAGACACCAGCTCCTGCAGGGCAATTTTTTTGTCTTCGCGGCCCTGCATCAGATGCCGGATACCCAGATCGGTCATGCGTTTTTCGGTCAGGGGCGATTGCCGGCCGGTGATCACGGCGACGGTGATGCCGGCGTTCATCAGTTGCTTGAGACCGAGGCCGTCGAGAATGTTGAACGCTTTGAGTTCATCGCCCCGGGCGCTGAAATACAGGCGGCCATCGCTCATGATGCCGTCAACGTCCAGCGCGATCAGGCGCACGCCGGCAGCCTTTGCTTTGAGTTCGTCGCCCCAGCTTTCGTGCATTGGCGGGTTCAGATCTGCCATTCATCGCCTCTCATCAATAACTTTTCAGATTACCCTCTAGATATCCCTCTAGATATCCCTCTAGATAACCCCGGCCCGCAGCAGGTCGTGCATGTTGATGGCACCAACCAGGTTGCCGTTGTCGTCGGTGACGGGCAGGGCGTTGATTTTCATTTCTTCCATGATGTTCAGGGCTTCGGCGGCCAGGTGATCGGCCGGGATGGTTTTGCCGTTGCGGGTCATGACATCGCGAATCACGGTGGTATGCACGTTGGCCGACTTGTCGAGTGTCCGGCGCAGGTCACCGTCGGTGAAGATGCCGGTCAGTTCGCCCGAGGGGCTGACGATCGTGGTCATGCCCAGACCTTTGCGGGTAATTTCCAGCAAGGCGCCACTGAGCGTGGTGGTTTCCAGAACCCGGGGAATCTGGTCGCCGGTGTGCATGATGTCAGACACCCGCAACAGCAGTCGCCGGCCCAGGCTGCCGCCCGGGTGCGAAAAGGCGAAGTCTTCGGCACTGAAGCCGCGGGCCTCCAGCAAGGCCACCGCCAGGGCATCGCCCATGACAAGAGTGGCGGTGGTGCTGGAGGTGGGTGCCAGGCCCAGCGGGCAGGCTTCGATCGCCACACTGACGTCCAGATTGGCAACCGCTTCCTTGGCCAGCACCGAGTCCGGGTTGCCGGTCATGCTGATCAAGGGCGCGCCCATGCGCTTGATCAGGGGCAAAATAGTGATCACTTCGCTGGTGCTGCCGCTGTTGGAAATGGCGATGACCACATCCTGCGGCGTGATCATGCCCATGTCGCCATGGCTGGCCTCGCCGGGATGGACGAAAAACGAAGGCGTACCGGTGCTGGCCAGGGTCGCGGCGATCTTGTTGCCGATGTGGCCGGATTTGCCCATACCGGTCACCACCACCCTGCCTTTGCACGCCATGATGACATCGCAGGCCTTGGTGAAATCGCCGTTAATACGGTCTTCCAGGGTTTCGATGGCTTCCCGTTCAATGCGAATGGCGCGCAGTGCGGATGAGCGGTAATCCGGTAAACCTGAAGTCATTGAATCTGTCATCTCGGCTGATGGTCTGCTCGTCGGTGTGGTTGGCCCGGCGGTGGTGAACGGTCGGGTCACAGTGGCGGAAGTATATCATTGTTACGCCGGGTGGCTGCCAGCGTTCAGAAAAACTGATCGTTGCCATCAAGACATTTTACCGAGCTTTAACAGACTCGCCATTGAGCTGGCGCGGCGCTTGACATAATGTAGGCGCTCCCTGACAAGGATGGATTATGGCGTCATCTGCATACATAACATTGAAGGACGTGGTGTTTTCCCGCTCCGGCCGGCGCATTTTCGATGGCGTGTCGCTGGCGATTCCCGAGGGCAAGATTACCGCCATCATGGGCCCCAGTGGCACCGGCAAAACCACGTTGCTGCGTCTGATCGGTGGCCAGCTGCGGCCGGATTCCGGACAGGTGAGGGTGGCCGGGCATGATGTGCCGAAGCTCAAACGCCGGGACCTGTACCGGTTGCGGGAGAAGATGGGCATGCTGTTTCAGAGCGGTGCCCTGTTTACCGATCTGAGCGTTTACGAGAACGTGGCCTTCCCGTTGCGGGTTCACACCGCGCTGCCGGAAGACATGATTCGCGACATCGTGCTGATGAAGCTTGAGGCGGTTGGTCTGCGTGGCGCCCGCCAACTGATGCCGTCGGAATTGTCCGGGGGCATGACCCGGCGCGTGGCGCTGGCCCGCAGCATCGCCCTGGACCCGGAACTGATCATGTATGACGAGCCTTTCGCCGGCCAGGATCCGATTGCCATGGGGGTACTGGTCAAGCTGATCCGCGATCTGAACAGCTCCATGGGCCTGACCAGTGTGCTGGTGTCTCACGACGTGCCGGAATCGCTGAGCATCTGCCACTTTGCCTGTATCATTGCCGATGGCAAAATCATCGGTGAGGGCACGCCGGAGCAGTTGCGTGAGCATCCGTCCGAACGGGTGCAGCAATTCCTGAACGGTGAACCGGATGGCCCGGTGCCGTTTCATTATCCGTCCGGCGATGCCGCCTCGGATTTCGGCTTGCCGGGAGGCGCAGCATGATGGATCGGATGGCAGCGTTTGGCCGTGTCGGCATCGATACCGTGGCGTCGTTTGGTCGTGCCAGTCAGTTTTTGGCGGGTGTGCTGGGCGGTGTGCCCAGACCGTCGGTCGGTTTTCCCCTGCTGGTCCGGCAGCTGTACGCGGTGGGCGTGCTGTCGCTGGCCATCGTCGTGGTGTCGGGGCTGTTTATCGGTATGGTGCTTGGCCTGCAGGGCTATACCATTCTGAGTGATTTCGGCTCTGAGGCCGCCATCGGCCAGATGATTGCGCTGACCCTGGTGCGCGAACTGGGGCCGGTGGTCACGGCGCTGCTGTTTGCCGGTCGTGCCGGCTCGGCATTGACCGCAGAAATCGGCCTGATGAAGGCGACCGAGCAATTGTCGAGCATGGAAATGATGGGGGTAGACCCGCTCCGACGGGTGATTGCACCGCGGCTGTGGGCGGGTTTTCTGGCGATGCCGGTACTGGCGATGATCTTCTCGGTGGTCGGTGTGGTGGGTGGCATGCTGGTTGGCGTGGAGTGGCTGGGCGTGTTCGAAGGCTCCTACTGGGGCAACATGCAGGCTTCGGTCGATTTTGGCGATGATGTGGTCAACGGCATCATCAAGAGTGTGGTGTTCGGCTTTGTCTGTGCCTGGATTGCGGTCTACCAGGGTTATGACTGCGAGCCGACCTCGGCCGGCATCAGTTCTGCCACCACCAAGACCGTGGTTTATTCATCGCTTGCGGTGCTCGGCCTCGATTTTGTGCTGACCGCTGTCATGTTTGGTAATTTTTAATCAGCAATTCCGGGAGCCGGTCATGGCACAACGAACAACAGAAATTATCGTCGGTCTGTTTATGCTGGCCGGGCTTGCGGCCCTGATGTTTCTGGCGCTGCAGGTCAGTGGGCTGTCGCCAAAATCGTCTGGCGACACTTACACCCTGTACGCCAGCTTTAATGACACCGGCGGCCTTGCGCCCAGGGGCAAAATATCGATGGCCGGGGTAACCGTTGGTACCATTGACTCGATCACCCTGGATAAAGCAACGTTTCAGGCGCGGGTGGCCATGTCGATCGACAAAGAGATTGATAACATTCCGGCTGACAGTGCTGCAGTAATACGTACATCCGGAATCCTGGGGGAGCAGTACATTGATATATCGATTGGCGGGGATATGGAATCGTTGAAAGCGGGTGACGCTTTTTACACGACTCAATCTGCCATGAACCTGGAACGGATGATCAGTAACTTCGCGTCTGGCCGGTAACAGTTCACTCACAGGAGAATGCAATGCTTGCTTTGACACAACGGGTATTTTTGATCTTCGCCCTGCTTACCCTGGCGCTTGGCCAGGCCTGGGCCGGCCCGGAGGATGAGCTGAAGCGCTACGTGGACGACAATACCCAGAAACTGGTGCAAAAACTGAATGCCGAGCGAGGTCTCTACAGCGAGGATCCGGAAGCGTTTTACGCCAGCATGAATGAAACTCTGGATCAGTTTGTGGACTTTCGCCGCATTGCCGCCCGGGTAATGGGCCGTTACGCCCGCCAGACCACACCGGAGCAGCGCGACGAATTTGTCGAGAAGTTCAAGCGCAGCCTGTTCGATAGCTACGCCCAGGCGCTGGTGTCGGCAGACAGCTTCGAGATTACCGTAAAAGACGCGCTCATCATGACCGATAATGATAGCCGTGGCACCGTACAGATGGAGATGGTCAGCGCCTCGGGCAGCCGGTACCCGGTGACTTACTCCATGTACAAAAACGCGGAGGGTCGCTGGCTGATGGAGAACGTCATTGTGGAAGGCGTCAACATTGGTCTGGCATTCCGTGATCGCTTTGCCCAGGAAATGGAAGAGAACCGCGGCCAGGTGCAGGCGGTAATTGACGGCTGGGGTGATGCCCTGGAATCGCTGAATCTTGACGAAGAACTTGAGCGTTCATGACCCGCGCTGCGCCCACCGTTGAACTCGACGGTTCGGTCTTGCGGGTCGCTGGTGAAGTCGATGCCGATTCGGTGGTGGCCCTGCGCAACCGGGGTGAGCAGTTAATCAATGCGGCTCCCGGGCCCTTGACGGTGGACCTGTCAGGGCTGGTCACCGCGCACAGTGTGGTGCTGTCGATGCTGTTATGCTGGCACCGGCTGGCGCTGAAAAACCAGACCGAGCTGTCTTTTGAAGGAGCCAGTGAGCGCCTGCGTTCACTGGCCGCGCTGAGCAATCTGCACGATCAGATTCCCGGATTTGCTTCACACAGCTGACCGACGCCCCGGAATTGGTTACAATTCCGCCCCAGATTTCAAACCAGCCGAGGAATTCCTATGGACGCCGCCCAGGTTACCGAACTTGTCAAAGCAGCCCTGCCCGATTGCGAGGTTCAGGTGCAAGTCGATGGCAACCACTACATGGTGGTTGCCGTGGGTGACGTATTTGAAGGCCTGCCCACCATCAAGCGGCAGCAGATGATCAACAAGGTACTGTTCCAGCACATCATGGACGGCACCATTCACGCTCTTCACCCGAAAGCCTTCACTCCGAGTGAGTGGGCCGAGCGGCAGGCCAAGGCCTGAACCGAACAGGATACTAACTGTGGATAAACTTCTGATCAGGGGCCGCACGCCCCTGAATGGCGAGATTCGTATTTCCGGTGCCAAGAACGCCGCACTGCCGATTCTGGCGGCTACCTTGCTGGCAGACGAGCCGGTGACGGTCGGCAATCTGCCGCACCTGAACGACGTCACCACCATGATCGAGCTGCTGGGCCGGATGGGGGTCGAGCTGATGATCGACGAAAAAATGAGCGTCGAGGTGCACGCCAATACCATCAAGCATTTCCACGCGCCCTATGAGCTGGTGAAAACCATGCGCGCCTCGATTCTGGTGCTGGGGCCGCTGGTGGCGCATTTCGGTGAGGCGCAAGTGTCTCTGCCTGGTGGCTGTGCCATTGGCACGCGCCCGGTCAACCTGCACATCCATGGTCTGGAGCTGATGGGTGCGGAGATCAAGGTCGAGAATGGCTACATCAAGGCGAAAACCAACGGTCGCCTGAAAGGTGCCCACATCTTCATGGATACCGTGACCGTGACCGGTACCGAAAACCTGTTGATGGCGGCGACTCTGGCGGACGGTAAAACCATTCTGGAAAATGCCGCCCGGGAGCCGGAAGTGGTCGATCTGGCCGAGTGCCTGATCGCCATGGGTGCCGATATCAAGGGTCATGGTACCGCCACCATCGAGATCAACGGGGTGGAGCGCCTGCACGGTTGCCACTACAACGTGCTGCCAGACCGCATCGAGACCGGAACCTATCTGGTCGCTGCGGCGGCTACCGGTGGTCGGGTCAAGCTGAAAGATACCCGTGAAGACTTGCTGGAAGCGGTTTTGCTCAAGCTGAAAGAAGCGGGCGCGCACATCACCACCGGTCCGGACTGGATCGAGCTGGACATGAAAGGCAAGCGCCCGAAGGCGGTCAGTGTGCGCACGGCGCCTTACCCTGCCTTCCCGACCGACATGCAGGCGCAGTTTGCCGCCATGAACGCTGTCGCCGAAGGTACCGGTACCATTGTCGAGACGGTGTTTGAAAACCGTTTCATGCACCTGCAGGAACTGATCCGCATGGGCGCGGACATCACTCTGGAAGGTAATGCTGCGATCATCAAGGGTGTGGACCATCTGACCGGCGCCCCGGTGATGGCCACCGACCTGCGCGCCTCTGCCAGTCTGGTCATCGCTGGCCTGGTGGCCGAAGGCGATACCATTGTCGACCGCATTTACCATATCGACCGTGGCTACGAGTGTATTGAAGAGAAACTGCAGCTGCTGGGCGGCAGTATTCGCCGCTTGCCAGGCTGATCCAACATCAACGGGAACCCGGAAACACCCATGACAGATTCCATCACCATTGCCTTGTCGAAGGGACGCATCCTCGAAGAGACCCTGCCTTTGCTGGCGGAAGCCGGCATTGAGCTGGTCGACGACGTCAATAAGTCCCGCAAGCTGGTGTTTCCGACTACGGATCCCCAGGTGCGCATTCTGATTATCCGGGCCACGGACGTGCCGACCTACGTTCAGTACGGTGCCGCAGATCTTGGCGTTACCGGTAAGGATGTGCTGATGGAGCATGGTGGCGACGGGCTGTATGAGCCGCTGGATCTGAATATTTCCCGGTGTCGGCTGATGACCGCGGGCAAAAAGGGTGAGCCGGCGCCTGCCGGGCGAATCCGGGTGGCGACCAAGTTCGTAAATCTGGCACGTCGGTATTATGCGGCCCAGGGCCGGCAGGCGGATATCATCAAGCTGTACGGTGCGATGGAGCTGGCGCCGATTCTGGGTTTGGCGGATGAGATTGTCGATATTGTGGATACCGGTAATACTTTGAAGGCAAACGGCTTGGAGCCGCGGGAGCTGATTGATCGTATCAGCAGTCGGTTGGTGGTGAATCGGGCTTCGATGAAGATGAAGCATGGGCTGATTAACCCGATCATCGAGAAGATGTCGGCGGCTGTGGATAAGCGCCGGACTGCGGAGTAAGCATTGGCTGGATAGGGCATCCCTGTTCGCTTCTGAGTGCACGAGCATTCTGGGCGGCCCTTCCAAAAAACGCTCCTTCGGCACGTCCATGTGACGCTTGGGCTCCGCCATCCATGGCTCCGCACATTTTTGGAAGGGCCACCCAGAACACTCGTTTCCACTTGCGAGTATGGGAAGCCCCAACCATCCAATTCCCGGAACTGTCGGCGGGTAACCCGGCAGCTATGAGTTATCAATCCAAAGCAGGATTAAAAATATGAGCGACAAGATCACCAGACTGAACACTAACCAGAGCGACTTTGACGGTGCGCTGGCCAAGCTGTTGGCGTGGGA
>JAWOAO010000352.1:0-10297 GCA_046498485.1 Marinobacter sp.
GACGGCAGGCAAAAGGGGGGCGGGAGAACAAATCGGCGCGCATGCAAAAATCCGTTTCATGACGTTGTTGTTATGGCGGTGCCCGGGGCTCGTGTTCGCCTCCGGTTTACACACCGTTACAGATCAACGCCATGGTAGCCAATTTGAACTCGCCGGGATCTGCGCGAGTTCTCAGATTCGCCGGCCGGGCCGGCATCAGCCGCTCAGGCCATGGTCTTCAAGCAGGGCCCGCAGGCCGTCTTCGTCAAGCACGGGCACACCCAGTTGTTCCGCTTTGACCAGCTTGGAGCCGGCTGCTTCTCCGGCCACTACGCAGGCGGTCTTTTTCGAGACGCTGCCGGCAACCTTGGCGCCCAGCGCCTCCAGTTTTTCCTTGGCCTGGTCGCGGGTCATGTGTGTGAGCGTACCGGTTAACACCCAGGTTTCACCAGCAAGGGGCTGCTCTGCCCGTTCGGCCACCTGCTCCTCTTGCCAGACCACTCCGGCCTCCTTGAGCGCCTGCAAGGTTTCCTGATTGTGGGGCTGGTCGAAAAAGCTGCGAACATGACCTGCAACAATCGGCCCGACATCCGGAACCTGCTGCAGCTCTTCTTCACCGGTTTGTGAGATGACTTCGAGTGACCCGAACCAGGAGGCCAGCGCCTTGGCGGTGGCCTCACCCACTTCCCGAATGCCCAAGGCATAGAGAAAGCGCCACAACACCGGATTGCGGGAGCGGTCGATAGCTGCAATGAGGTTGGCTGCGGATTTGTCGCCCATGCGCTCAAGACTGGCTAACTGAAACCGGGTGAGCCGGTACAAATCGGCCACCGTCTGCACCATACCTTCGTCCACCAGCACTTCAATCAGCCGGTCGCCCAGGCCTTCAATATCCAGAGCCTTGCGGGACGCATAATGCCGAATGGCCTCTTTACGTTGAGCCGGGCAGTAAAGCCCGCCGGAACAACGTGCCACTGCTTCGCCTTCAATCTGAACGATGTCGGACTCGCACACCGGGCAATGGCTGGGCATGGACACTTCCGGCGCGCCCTCCGGACGTTTCTCCACAACCACTTTAACCACCTGGGGAATCACATCGCCGGCCCTGCGGATAAAAACCGTATCGCCGATGTGCACACCCAGGCGTCGAACCTCGTCCATGTTGTGCAAGGTTGCGTTGGACACCGTGACCCCGCCCACAAACACTGGCTTCAGACGGGCGACGGGGGTAACCGCACCGGTCCGGCCGACCTGAAATTCCACGTCTTCGATGACGGTCAACTCTTCCTGAGCCGGGAATTTATGAGCAATAGCCCAGCGTGGCGCCCTCGAAACAAAGCCTAGCTGCTGCTGCAGGTCCAGACGGTTAACCTTGAACACAATGCCGTCAATTTCGTACGGCAGGCTGTCGCGCTTGTGCATCAGCTCGTTATAGGCTTCAAGGCAAGCGTCGACCCCCTGCGCTTTGCGCATTTCAGGGTTAATCCGGAAGCCCCATGCCCGCACCGTTTGCAGACTGTCCCAATGGGTAGCCGGCAACAGGCCTTCATCGGTCACGGCCATGCTGTACGCGCACAGCTCCAGTGGCCGCTTGGCCGTCACCGTTGATTTTTTCTGGCGCAGGCTGCCAGCGGCAGCATTGCGGGGATTCACAAAGGCTTTGTCACCCTGCGCTAGCAACCTTGCGTTGAGCTTTTCGAAACCGGCTTTGGGCATATAGACTTCGCCCCTCACTTCAACCAGTTCCGGGACGTTGCTGCCTCTGAGCTTCAGGGGGACCGAGGGAATAGTGCGTATGTTGGCGGTGATGTCTTCCCCGGCATAGCCGTCACCCCGGGTCGCGGCCCGGGTCAGTGCGCCCTGTTCGTAATGCAGGCTGACGGCCAGGCCGTCCAGTTTTGGCTCGCACACGTACTCGATCGGATCGTCGGTCGACAGCCGGTCCCGCACACGACGGTCAAATTCGCGCAGCTCATCTTCGCTGAACGCATTATCCAGCGAGAGCATCGGCAAACGGTGAATCACTTCCTGAAAACTGGTTTCAGCGGCGCTGCCAACCCGGCGTGTGGGCGATTCATCAGAGCCAAGCTCCGGGTGCTGAGCCTCCAGAGTCTGGAGCTCCCGGAACAGGCGGTCGTACTCGGCGTCGGGAATCCTGGGATCATCCAGAACGTAATAATAATAGTTGTGATCGTCGAGGGCAGCGCGCAGTTCTTCCACACGCTGCCGGATCTCTGCAGAGACTTGAGTCATCAGGTTGGGTGTCCTGGTTAAGCGTTACGCCCGGTGTGAACGCTGTTTACGTTCGAACTCACGGATACGCTGCCGGCAGTGCTCGATGGTCTGCGGCGTCATCACGCTTCGGCGTTCATCTTTAAGCTCACCACCCATATTGCGCACCACGCACTGAGCCGTTTCGAGCATGAACTCGAATGCCTGCATCGCGTTGCTCGGGCCAGGCAGGCTCATAAAGAAACTGATGCCAGGAGTACTGAGCGTTGGCATCTCCTTGGGCTGAAACGTTCCGGGCTCGACCGCGTTAGCGACACTGAACTGGACCGGACTGGTGGTGTCTGAACCTTCGTGGCGATGGTAGATATCCATATCGCCAAGTTCCAGGCCGCAGGCCTCAAACAATCGCTTCAGAATGGCGCCTTCAAACTGAGAGCCATGGCGCGCAAGCACGTTGATCACCAGAACCTCCCGGGCTTCGGGGCGGTTCGCCCCGGCCAACGGCTGATTCCTGCGCGGTTTGGCGGCAGCGCGCTTGGCGGTGTCTTCTTCCACTTCAGAGGTGACCACCGGCGGCTGTTTATTGGCCGCAGGGGTCTCTGCGGGCCTGGAGTTGTTCCCAGGCGCAGGCTCCGGTTGCCCGCTGTCGTCGGAATCCGCCGCGATGATTGGCTTTGATTTATGAACCGGCTCTGGCTCTGGTGCCTGATATTCAGGTGCCGGGCGGGCCACTGGCGGTTCACTCTGCACGCCGCCGTCAACGTCTTCATCAGCGGCGCCCCAACCGGTTTCCGGAGTTACTTCGTGCTCATCCGAACTGCTGAACGTTTCTGACGTGTCAGAGGTGAAATAACCACGAGCTTCCAGCGTGCCCCTGGAAATCGTGCGAGCGCCGCCATTGGGCAGTTCCGGGTTGTACTCGTCATCCAGCGGCGAATCCTTCAGGTCATCCGCGCCCATTCCGGAGGAGATTGCCATGGATTCTTTGCGGGCCCGGCGCATGCGCCGAACGCCATCAATTACGATTCCAAGTATAACCAGGGTACCTATGGCAATTAACCATTCCCTAAGTGACATAATGCTACTGTCCTGTTTGCAGTTTGGAACGTTGCTACTCTAAGAAAAGCCGGTAATGAATACAACGCACACCGGGTCGAGATGGCCTTATTGTCATGGTTGGCGGCTTTTTCGCCAACTCTCAGGCCTCGGCCAGTGCCGCGGCCTCGTCTACATCCACCGACACCAGTCGCGAACACCCGGGTTCATGCATGGTGACCCCCATCAGCTGATCGCCCATTTCCATAGCGATTTTGTTGTGGGTAATGTAGATAAACTGTACTTGATCAGACATCGCTTTCACCATATTGGCGTATCGACCCACGTTGGCATCGTCCAGCGGGGCGTCGACCTCATCCAGCATACAGAAAGGCGCCGGGTTAAGCTGGAAAATGGAGAATACCAGAGCAATTGCAGTTAATGCTTTTTCACCGCCGGATAACAGGTGAATGGTGCTGTTTTTCTTGCCCGGCGGCCGGGCCATAATGGTCACCCCGGTTTCCAGCAGGTCTTCTCCGGTCAGCTCCAGATACGCGTTACCACCTCCGAATACTTTGGGGAACAACGCCTGCAGGCCGGCGTTGACCTGATCAAAGGTTTCCTTGAAACGCTGGCGGGTCTCCCGATCGATCTTGCGTATGGCGGTATCGAGTGTTTCCAGGGCCTCCATCAGATCGTTGTGCTGCTCATCCAGATAATGCTTGCGCTCGCTCTGAACCTGATACTCTTCAATGGCCGCCAGGTTGATGGCACCGAGCCGCTGGATACGATTTCCGATTTTTTCCAGCTCGTCAGCCCAGGCCTTCTCTTCAGCAGCTTCCGGTAGCTGGGTCAACACGTTGTGCAACGTCACATTCAGCTCTTTGAGCTGTTCGATGTGATTACCAGCGCGGATCTCCAACGCCTGAGATTCCATCTTGAGCTTTTCGAGACGCGCACGAACATCCTGAACCAGATGATCCGTGCGGTTTCTGCCCTGCTCCCGTTCCCGCACCTCGCGGTCAATGTCTTCCAGCGCGGCCCTTGCCGCAGCGAGCTGCTCATCCTCTGCCAGCCGGCGTTCCAACAAACCTTCGAGCTGTAGCTGGAGGTCTTCCAGCGGTTCTTCGGCACTTTCGCGGGATTCCCGAAGCATATCCAGACGTTCATCCAGCCGCTCTTTCTGCAACTGCATGCGATCAATTGTCTGCTTCAGCCCGTCTCTCTGGCTTTGCAGGGTTTGCAGTTGTAACTGCAGCTGGTGCGCGTGGTCTCGATCGTGGCGGGCTTTCTGGCGCAGTCGATCGAGGCTTTCGCGCAGTGTATCCCGTTGTTCCAACCGTTGTTCTTTTTCCAGTTCGCTGTCTTCGGCCGAGGCCAGCGCCAGGTTCCATTCTTCTCGGGCGCCTTCAAGTGTCTCCTGCTGCTGTTCCAGATTCGCCGAGATGTCTTCGATGTCGTCGCGGATTCTGGAGAGTCGCTCATCAATCTGTTCGGCACGGGCTTTCAGACCGCTGACTCTTGAAGCCAGTGTCCCGAGCTCACGCTCAGCGTCGTTCAGCCGGCTCTGGGCTTGCTCTCTGGAGGCTTCTGCCCGCTCTGCCTTCTGCTGACGCTGTTCGAGTTTGCTGGCAGCCTGTTCGAGCCGTTCTTCCGCCTCAGCCAGCAACGCCTCAAGCTCACTGACTTTTTTCTGACGTTCGATCACGCCAACCTGGCCGGTGTCAGAATCCGGCATCAGTATCCAGTCGGCGGCAACCCATACGCCGTCGCGGGTAATCAGACTCTGCCCGGCGCAAAGATTATCCCTTCGGAGCAGAGCATCGCCGATGGATTCGGCGGTATCAACACCTTCTAGCCGACACCTGATCGCTGACACACCCGACACTTTGCCGGCCAGCCCACGGTCTGTGGTACTGGCCAAGGACGGCCCAGACACCAGTGCCAGCCCTTTCGGCGCCTGCTTCAACGCCTCTTTCAGATGATCGAAACCGGGCAACGCAAGCCCCTGACTGAACCGGCCGATCACCTGCTCAACCGCAAACTCCCAGCCATCGTCTATGCGTAACGCCGCCGCCACACTGGGCGCATCAGACAAACCGTTGTCACCCAACCAGGCCTGGAGGGTATCGTCCTGACCGCCCATCTGCTCGTCCAACAAGGCTTGCTGTGACTCCAGCGATGCCCGCAGGCTATGTACCTGTTGGCGATAATCAGCAACCTCCTGCTCCACCGCTCGTAACTGCTGCCGGCCTTCATAGACCTCATCCTGCAACGACTGGATCTGCTCGCTGGCATCTTCCCGCTGCAGCTCCAGGGTTTCCTGCTGTTCCAGAAGGTCATCCAGTTCGGTACGGTCAAGCTGGCCCGCAAGCAACAGCTGTTCATCCTGCAGCCTGGTTCGACGGCTTTGTAACTGGCTGATGGCATCATCAAGGGCACGGATACGCGACTGCGCCAGCTCGGCCTGGCGCAGGGCATCAGACGACCGGGTGCTGAACACGTCCCAGCGATGCTGCCAGTCGCTCATGGCGTCCTCGGCCTGTTGCAACTGCTCGCCAGACTCCTCGGCGCGAATGGCCAGGGCCTCCTGCTCTGGCTCGATCATGTCGAGCTCGTCCTGAATGCCGGTCAGCTTTTCGTTGTCCTGCTCCAGTTCGCGGTCCAGTTCGCGCTGACTGGCCATTGCCTGGTCCAGCTCGGCCGCGGTCTGACGACTGCGCTCCCGCTGATGCTCCAGGCTTTGTTCGATACGGGCAATGTCGGCGCCTGCTTCATAATAGCGGGCCTGGGCACGGTTGAAATGCTCCGTGCGCTCATAGTGGTCTTCGCGCAGGGCTTCCATCGAGGTTTCCAGGTGCACCCGTTCGGTCAACAGTTTTTCAAGCTCAAGCTCGGTATCGCGAGTCTTGCTGCGCCAGGATTGCAGTTCGTTATCCAGCGCCTGCCAGCGCAACACAGTGAGTTCCGCTTTCTTCTGCCGCTCTTCGTGTTTATAGCTCTTGTACTTTTCCGCAGAGGCAGCCTGCCGTTCCAGATGCTGAAGCTGCCGGCCCAACTCTTCACGAAGATCGGTCAGTCGGTCCAGGTTTTCCAGGGTTCGCTTGATCCGGCTTTCGGTTTCGCGGCGTCGCTCTTTGTACTTGGAGATACCCGCCGCTTCTTCGATATAGACCCTGAGTTCCTCCGGCTTGGCCTCAATCAGACGGGAGATCATGCCCTGTTCGATGATGGCGTAACTGCGCGGCCCCAAACCGGTGCCCAGAAACAAATCCGTAATGTCGCGGCGACGGCATTTGGCGCCGTTGAGGAAATAGTCGGACTGGCCTTGGCGAGAAACCCGGCGCTTCACGGAAATCTCGTTGAATTTGACGAATTCACCGGGTGCGGTGCCATCTGCATTGTCGAAAATCAGCTCAATGGTCGCCTGACCAACCGGCTTGCGCGCACTGGAGCCGTTAAAGATAACGTCCGTCATCGATTCGCCCCGCAGGTACTTTGCGGAGCTTTCTCCCATAACCCAGCGCACGGCGTCGATGATGTTGGATTTACCGCAACCATTAGGACCGACGACGGCCGTCATGTTGGATGGAAACGGAACCGTGGTGGGGTCTACAAACGACTTGAAACCGGCCAGTTTAATGGACTTGAGCCGCATGTCAGGCGGTCTCCTCCGTGAGAATGCTCAACACCTGCTTTCGCTGATGTTCACCAAACTCCTGAATCACCTGTTCCAGCAAGTCACTGTTACCCGCGACTGCGGCATCGGCCAGGTGCCGGAAGAAGGTTCCAGTTTCCTCGATTTCGCTTCTGAAATGGTCAAGCGCTACATAATAGGTGCGACTGATGGCCGGCCGGAAGTTTTCCAGGGTTTCTTCAAGAAACGGATTTTCAATCAATCGATAGGCGTAGCGCATAACGCCAAAACCCGCTTCAATCACCCGCTCGGCGGCATCTGGCGCATTGGAGTTGAGCGCGTCAATCACCGCCTGCAGCTCTTCGACCTGGCTCATTACGCCGCCAAGCTCGGCTCCGGACCAACGCTCCAGCACTTTGCGCCCCAGCATGCATAGCAGGTCAATGTAGATATCGTAGAGGGCGTCAACCGAATCCGCCGTCAGGTCTGAGACAACCGCGCCACGGCGAGGGAAGATTTCAACCAGATGCCGGCGTTCCAGAATCAGCAGTGCTTCACGAACCGAACCCCGGCTTACATTCAGTTCACCGGCGACTTTCAACTCCTGAATTCGTTCTCCCGGCTTCAGGTCACGCACGATGATGCGCTGGCCAACATGCTGGGCTATCTGTTCTGAAAGGCTTTCCGGTGCCTGAAATCTCATAAACCTGATGCTCACTTCTAACGGCAGGACGTGGTCAAGCGCCGAAGTTTATCACAGCCGCCCGTTAGCCCCACCCCTTGCCAGACATTTTGATTTCAGCTGTTGTTTCATGCGGCAAAACCCTGCCGGAATAATGACGCTTTATTAGACATAGAGGGATCTGTACTAAAATCGATGTTAGATATTGCTTCTACTGACCTGTTTATACTACGTTTTATTCGCATGGCACACCTCGTGCATCAAGAAGACAAACTTCTTCACGAAACAGAGTGAGCCGCCGTGAAAAACCTTACTTCAATCAAGCCATCAAAGACTCAGCCGGCCAGACTGGCCGCTTTGAAGCAGTCTTTTCAAGATTGGAACAACTCACCGGATGTGCTCACGCAGATGGCCAAGAGGCTATCGACGACGCTTTCACTGGAAACCCAGCTGGGCATTGTGGCGGAAGAGATAGCCGCCACTATTCCTTTCGACGCGCTGAACTACCGTCACCGAATTGCACGGCAGGACTTTGTGTTTGCGACTGGTATGGGCGGCCCCCATCGTTGCGAGTATCGGTTGACACTGGAAGGCTGTCATTACGGCACCCTCACCTTCCACCGCCGGCACAAATTCAGTGATGAAGAAATGACCGGCCTGGAAATGTTGCTCTCTGGAGCCATATGCTCACTGCGCAACGCCTGCAAGTTTATCGCTATTGAACAGGCGGCCTTGACCGACTCACTGACCGGCATCGGCAACAAGCGGGCTCTGCAGGGGGCACTGATGCAGGCCAGCGCATTGGCAGACCGCCACGGCGCGCCCTGGACCCTGATTCTGTGTGATCTTGATCATTTCAAAAAGATCAATGACAACCACGGCCATGTGGTGGGCGATCATATATTGACGAAAACTGCAGAAAAGCTCGAACAGGCAATTCGCAATTCCGATACGGTCTACCGTTTTGGTGGCGAGGAGTTTGCTGTGCTGCTGCCCCACACTAACGAGCAGGAGGCACGAGACGTCGCCGATCGCGTTCGTCTGGCGGTTGAGGGTCTTCGGGTTGATGGGGGTGAAACACCGCTGACAGTGACCACCAGTTGCGGTGTTGCCATGCACCTGACCGACGAATCTCCCGATCAATGGCTTGCGCGCGCCGATGCGGCCCTGTACCGGGCAAAAGCCCAGGGCCGCAACTGCACGCGGGTTTTCGCGACGATTTCGTAACCAGCAGCCGGGGCGCGTCAGCCCCGATTGTTGCGTGCAGGCCTTGGCGTTCCCGACGTGCCCTTGCGCTCATCACGCTTTGACTTCGGCTTTGACGGCGCAGAATCACTCACTTGCCAACTGCCCCTGCGGGCACGCTGCAACGATTTGCCGGGGCTTTTCCCAAGCCTGCGATCATGTTCAGCCTGCTCACCAGGCGTTTTTTGCGGAATATCGACGGCTGTCAGGCCAACCACCTTGCTCAGTATGTCGACACCCTTCTGATCCAGCTCCTCCCATTTGCCCAGTGTCAGTCGGCTTGGCAGGAAAATAGGTCCGTAACGAACCCGCTTCAGACGACTGACCCGGACACCCTGGGATTCCCACAAGCGCCTGACTTCGCGATTCCGGCCCTCCAGCAGAGTGACGTGGAACCACCGGTTGATCCCGCTGCCCCCGGCAGGCGAAAGGTCAGAGAATTTGGCCATACCATCGTCCAACAACACGCCCTCAAGCAGTCGCGCTTGCATGGCGTCGTCAACGTCACCGAACACCCGGACCGCATACTCCCGGTCAATCTGGCTGGACGGGTGCATAAGCCGGTTCGCCAGTTCACCATCGGTGGTAAACAACACCAGCCCGGTGGTGTTGATGTCCAGGCGGCCGATGGAGATCCAGCGCTGATCTCTCAAACGCGGTAAACGATCAAAGACCGTGGGTCGACCTTCTGGATCTTTACGGCTGGTCACTTCGCCTTCAGGCTTGTTGTAAATCAGCACCCGACGAACCACCTGAGCTGCTGACGACACGTCCAATACCTTGCCATCGAGTTCAAATTTATCGTCTGTCGCTGCTTTTTGTCCCGGCTCTGCCGGCTTGCCGTTGACCAGTAAACGCCCGGTCTCCATCCAGCCTTCGATTTCACGGCGGGAACCAACACCCGCCCGGGCCAGAAGTTTCTGAATACGCTCAGGACCGCCCGACAAGGACTTGTCGCCTTGTGCGGAGTTGGTTTTTGGGCCTGCTTTTCCGGGGCCAGATGCCGCCATGTCATAAATCCTTACTGAATAGCTGATGCCTCGGGGCATCAGTGGAGTGTCTGTTCCGGTAACGCAGTCGGGCCATCCTGAGGATCGTCCTGACTGGCACTTTCACCTTGAGGGGATTCGAAGTGAACCTCGCCCTGCATGTTCTTTTCAATTTCCCGGCCGATTGCCTCAAGGTCCCGCACATCAGACAGGGCTGGAAGCTCATCAAGACCGGTGAGATTAAAGTAATCCAGAAACTGTTTCGTGGTGGCGTACATCGCCGGCCGACCCGGCACATCCCGGTGCCCCACCACACGGGCCCACTCTCGCTCAAGCAGCGTCCGAATGATATTGCTGCTTACCGTAACGCCGCGATCAAACCAACAAAACCAACAAGTTATTCAGAACCTGCATACGTGGCTGCTGGTTCGGCACGCTCAGTGAGATCGCTCACCGGGCGAGGGGACAAGACCCAGCGTCTACCGAGCATCGGATGCC
>JAWOAO010000033.1:0-4258 GCA_046498485.1 Marinobacter sp.
TGGGCCAGTATTGTTGATAAAGCCTCTTTTATCAATCAACCAGCCGCAATCCTTGCACCGTTTTTTGATCAATCAGGCGGAACTCCTTAGTGCCCTTGAAAATAACAGGGGCGGACGCTGAAATCAGCCTCCGCCCCTCATCTGCTTAGTAAAAACCGGACACAGTTGGCATTAATTACCCCTGTGTAACAATTCTTAACGTTCCTGCAGGATCCGCAGCATGCGACGCAGCGGCTCAGCGGCGCCCCACAACAACTGGTCACCGACAGTAAACGCGGAAATGTATTCCGGGCCCATGGCCAGTTTGCGGATTCGACCAATCGGAATGCTCAGGGTACCGGTTACTTTCGCCGGGGTGAGCTCCTGCATGGTGGCTTCACGATTGTTCGGGATGACTTTGACCCAGTCATTGGCGTTGGCCAGAATGCTCTCGATCTCGGCAACCGACAGATCTTTCTTCAACTTGATGGTGAGTGCCTGACTGTGGGAGCGCATGGCACCGATCCGCACACAGAGGCCATCAATGGGAATCGGATTGTCACTGCGACCCAGAATCTTGTTGGTCTCAACACCGGCTTTCCATTCTTCCTTGCTCATGCCGTTATCGAGCTGCTTGTCGATAAACGGAATCAGACTACCGGCCAGGGGCACCTCAAAGTGCTCGGTGGGGAAATCGCCGGAACGCATGGTTTCGGTGACTTTGCGATCGATTTCCAGAATGGCGGAAGACGGGTTTTCCAGCTCGGGCTTAACACTGTCGTTCAGCGCACCCATCTGATTCAGCAGTTCCCGCATATTCTGGGCACCGGAACCGGACGCCGCCTGGTAAGTCATCGGAGATACCCACTCGATCAGGTCCTGCTCCAGCAGGCCACCCAACGCCAGCATCATCAGGCTGACCGTGCAGTTGCCGCCAACGTAGTCCTTGATGCCGTTGGCCAGCGCCGCATCGATCACATTGCGGTTAACCGGATCGAGCACAATGACGGAATGATCAACCATCCGCAGCGTCGATGCCGCATCAATCCAGTAACCCTGCCAGCCCGCATCGCGCAGCTTCTGGAACACCTCGGTGGTGTAGTCGCCGCCCTGACAGGTCACGACCACATCCAGGGTTTTCAGGATGTCGATATCAAACGCATCCTGCAGTGGCGGAATGCCCTCTTTGCCAACATCCGGAGCCGGTTTGCCTGCCTGGGAAGTGGTAAAAAACACCGGATCGATGTTGGCAAAATCGTTTTCTTCACGCATGCGCTGCATGAGGACCGAGCCCACCATGCCACGCCAACCTATAAGTCCAACTCGCTTCATGTGCGACCTTTGAACCTCGCTTTGTGCCCACCCACTGCCTTTATCGCCGGCAGGGACAGGATGGATGATCCCACGGCAGCAGCATCGCGCCGCCGTCGGGCCTGTGTTGACTGAATCAGGAAGTGCCTAGAGCGCGTTCAGAACCGCCTCACCCATTTCACGGGTGGACACCTGCCGGGCGCCTTCGGACATGATATCGCCGGTACGCAGGCCCTGATCCAGTACTTTGCTGACTGCCGCTTCAATCGCGTCTGCGGCGGCCTCCTCGTTCAGACTGTAACGCAGCATCATCGCTACACTGAGGATGGTGGCCAGCGGATTGGCGATGCCCTGGCCGGCAATGTCAGGTGCGGAACCGTGACAAGGCTCGTACATGCCCTGCTTTTCCGAGTTCAGTGACGCCGACGGCAGCATGCCAATGGAACCAGTGAGCATCGCCGCTTCGTCCGAAAGAATATCACCAAACATGTTGCCAGTCACAATCACATCGAACTGCTTGGGCGCCCGAACCAGCTGCATGGCGGCGTTATCCACGTACATGTGCGACAGCTCGACGTCTGGATATTCGCGCTTCAGATCTTCCATCACTTCGCGCCAGAGTACCGTTACTTCCAGCACGTTGGCCTTGTCGACCGAACACAGCTTTTTGCCACGCTGCTGCGCCGCTTCGAAGGCCACCCGGCCGATCCGGCGAATCTCGGATTCGGTATAGGCGTAAGTGTTGTAGCCCTGGCGCTCGCCGCTTTCCAGCTGGCGCACACCACGCGGCTGACCAAAATAAATGCCGCCGGTCAGCTCACGCACAATCAGGATATCCAGACCGGAAACCACTTCTGGCTTGAGCGAGGACGCCGACGCCAGTTGCGGATAAAGAATCGCCGGCCGCAAATTGGCAAACAGCTGCAGATTGGAACGCAGGCCCAGCAGACCCTTTTCAGGGCGCACCGCCATCGGCAGGCTGTCCCATTGGGGACCGCCAACAGCGCCCAGAAGAATGGCATCTGCCTTGCGGGCTTTTTCCAGGGTTTCCTCCGGCAGCGGCACATCCGTCTCATCAATGGCGGCACCACCGACCAGCGCCGAGTCGAAGTTCAGGTCCAGGCTAAACGCGTCATTGATCTTGCGCAGAACCTTTTCGGCCTCGGCCACGATCTCGGGCCCAATGCCGTCACCCGGCAACAGCAATACACTACGGGACATAGCAATTTCCTTGTTAATCAGTTTGCAGCGTTAAACAGCCAGGGAGCCGTCTGGCGACGGGCATCTTCAAAGACACGGATCGCCTCTGCGTCTTCCAGGGTAACGCCAATATCGTCGAGACCGTTCAGCAGGCAATGACGACGGAAGTTATCCACGTCGAAGCTGTAAGACTCACCGGACGGCGTAGTCACTGTCTGAGCAGTCAGATCGACGGTCAGCTGATAGCCTTCGTTCGCTTCAGATTCCTGAAACAGCTTATCAACAATTTCTTCATCAAGAACAATGGGTAACAAACCATTCTTAAAGCAGTTATTGTAGAAAATATCGGCAAAACTCGGGGCAATAATGACCCGGAAGCCGAAATCATCCAGCGCCCAGGGTGCGTGCTCGCGGCTGGAGCCACAGCCGAAATTACTGCGGGCCAGCAGAATACTGGCGTTTTTGTACCGCGCCTGGTTCAGCACAAACTCCGGATTCAACGGACGCTTTGAGGCGTCCTGATCGGGCTGGCCTTCATCGAGATAACGCAGCTCATCAAACAGATTCGGACCAAAGCCGGTACGTTTGATGGATTTCAGAAATTGCTTGGGAATAATCATGTCCGTATCCACATTGGAACGGTCCATGGGGGCAACAAGGCCCTGGTGTTGCGTAAATGCGCGCATGGTCTCTCTCCTGTGGATCAGTTCATCAACTCACGGACATCAACAAAGTGGCCGGTGACCGCTGCTGCTGCCATCGCCGGGCTCACCAGGTGGGTACGACCACCAAAGCCCTGACGACCCTCAAAGTTGCGGTTTGACGTCGACGCACAATGCTCACCCTGCCCCAGCTTGTCGGCGTTCATGGCCAGACACATGGAACAACCGGGATCGCGCCACTCAAGGCCGGCTTCGATAAAGATCTTGTCCAGACCCTCCTGCTCAGCCTGAACTTTTACCAGTCCAGAACCCGGCACCACCATCGCCTGTTTCAGGCTCGACGCTACCTTGCGACCCTTGACTACCGCCGCCGCCTCACGCAGATCCTCGATACGACCGTTAGTACAGGAACCAATAAACACCCGGTCCAGCTGGATATCGGAAATCTTCTGGTTCGCGGCAAGACCCATGTACTTCAGCGCCCGCTCAATGCCTTCGCGCTTGATGGGATCTGCTTCTTTGGCCGGATCCGGCACACTGCCCGCAACGCCGGTGACCATCTCGGGCGACGTGCCCCAGCTTACCTGCGGCTGAATCGCCGAACCGTCCAGCTCCACAACTTTGTCGAAGACCGCATCGTCATCGCTGTGCAAAGTGCGCCAGTAGTCAACGGCCCTGTCCCAGGTTTCACCTGTCGGAGAGAACGGGCGACCTTTCACATAGTCGATCGTGGTGTCATCGACCGCCACCATACCGACCCGGGCGCCACCCTCGATGGCCATATTACAGATGGTCATCCGGCCTTCCATGCTCAGATCACGAATGACGTCGCCACCAAATTCGATGGCGTAACCGGTACCACCCGCGGTACCCATCTTGCCAATAATGGCCAGTACCACATCTTTAGCCGTCACGCCCCGACCCAACTTGCCGTCCACCCTGACCAGCATGTTCCTGGTTTTCTTCTGCACCAGGCACTGAGTTGCCAGCACGTGCTCAACCTCAGAGGTGCCAATACCGTGCGCCAGACACCCAATGATTTTTGAAAATACTATCGAGGGTGTTATTTATGATATGGTAAATAATAAAAAGAAAAATATTGAAAC
>JAWOAO010000064.1:0-2906 GCA_046498485.1 Marinobacter sp.
TGGCGACCTCGAACGGAGCAATGGCGTCGGGCCAGATAATACCCTTGTCGTCATGGTTCTGCTCGATGGACGCCGCGACGATGCGGGACACGCCAATGCCGTAGCAGCCCATTTCCATGATCACGGCCTTGCCGTTTTCGTCCAGTACCGTGGCGTTCATGGCTGAGCTGTATTTATTGCCCAGCTTGAAGATATGGCCCACTTCAATGCCCCGGCGAATTTCCAGGGTACCCTTGCCGTCCGGACTGAGGTCGCCTTCAACCACGTTGCGCAGATCTTCAACACGGCCCATCGGCACATCTCTTTGCCAGTTTACGCCGGTCAGATGGTAATCATCCTTGTTGGCCCCGCACACGAAGTCGGCCAGGTAGGCGGCGCTGCGATCGACAATCACCGGTACCGGCAGGTTCACCGGCCCAATAGAGCCGGGCTGACAGCCGATGGCTGCTTCGATTTCCTCATCCGTTGCCATGGTCAGCGGTTCGGCAACGCCAGGCAGATTCTCAGCCTTGATCTCGTTCAGGGTGTGGTCCCCACGCAGAATCAGCGCCACCAGCCCTGAATCGCCATTGTCATCGGCTTCGCCTTTCACCAGCAGTGTTTTCACGCTGCGCTCAGCCGGCAGGCCCAGGAACTGAGACACAGCCTCGATGGTCTTCTGGCCCGGGGTGTGCACTTCGGCCAGAGAGTCGGTTGCCGCGGGGCGTTCGCCGGAGGGAGCACCCGCTTCGGCTTTTTCCATGTTGGCGGCGTAGTCGCTCTCGGTGCTGAATACGATGGCGTCTTCACCGGAGGATGCCAGCACGTGAAATTCGTGGGAAGCACTGCCCCCGATAGCGCCGGAATCCGCCTGCACCGGACGGTAATCCAGGCCAAGTCGATTAAAAATATTGCAGTAGGTCTGGTGCATGATCTGGTAAGTGTCGTCCAGCGACTCGGCATTCACGTGGAAGGAGTAGGCGTCCTTCATAATGAATTCCCGCGCACGCATCACCCCGAAGCGCGGACGGCGCTCGTCGCGGAATTTGGTCTGGATCTGATAAAAATTGGACGGCAGTTCCTTGTAGCTTTTCAGCTCGTTGCGGATCAGGTCGGTGATGACTTCCTCATGGGTAGGGCCGAAGCAGAAATCGCGGCCATGGCGATCGTGCATGCGCAGCAATTCGCCACCATACTGCTCCCAGCGCCCGGATTCGTGCCAGAGCTCGGCCGGCTGAACCGCAGGCATCAGCACTTCCTGGGCACCGCTTTTGTCCATTTCTTCACGAACAATCCGCTCAACCTTGCGTAAGGTGCGCAGGCCCATCGGCAGCCAGGTGTAAAGACCGGCGGCCAGTTTGCGGATCATTCCCGCCCGCAGCATCAGCTGATGGCTGATGATTTCCGCGTCGGCAGGAGTTTCTTTCTGGGTGGCAATCAGATAACGGCTTGCTCGCATCGTTTCTTCCGCTTTTATCAAAAGTGGGAATGTAGACCAAGTGGCAGTGGGGCTGGCCCGGGTCTGCCTGTCATTGTCGTAAAGTGGTCGTTATTGTACGGAGCCTGCTGCACAAGGTACAGATGAGGACGGACGAATCTAACCACGCACAAGCTCGTCAGGACAGGTAGCCGAGGGGCAGGGCGGTGCTGTCAATCACCCGCCGCAGCACAAAACTGGAATGCACACCGCTGACACCCTGAATACGGGTGATGCGATTGAGCAGGAAATGGTGATAGTGATCCATGTCGGGCACCACCACTTTCAACATGTAGTCGGCGCTCTGGCCGGTGATCAGGTAGCACTCCTGAACCTCTGGAAACGCGGCCACCTGTTCCTCGAACGCGGCAAAGCGTTCAGGGGTGTGACGGTCCATGCCGATCAGAATAATCGCGGTCAACGCCAGCCCCAGTTTTTTATGATCCAGAATCGTGACGGTCCGGACAATAATGCCGGCTTCTTCAAGTGCGCGCACCCTTCGCAGACAAGGCGAGGCCGACAGGCCAGCCTTTTCGGCCAACTGCTGATTGGTCAGTGAGCCATCCTGCTGCAATTGTTCAAGGATTTTCCGGTCGGTGTTGTCGATTCTGGCCAGTGTCTTGTCATTGTTCGCAATCATGCCCTTCACATCCTTAAATCTCAGCAATTATATTGCTATAAATATCGATTGCTCGCGTAAATAGCAAGCACATAGCGCGCTACTGACGCTAGACTGGCAGTCATTGTCACGATCAGCGGAAGGAATGTTCAGATATGGCCTTTGACCATCGCAAGTACAGCGCTTTTAAACCGATAGCAAAGAAAGACCGTCGCTGGCCGGATCAGGTCATCGAAACAGCACCCACCTGGTGCGCGGTCGACCTGCGCGACGGCAATCAGGCTCTGGTCAAGCCCATGTCGGTCGCCCAGAAGCAGCGGCTGTTCGATTTGCTGGTCAAGCTTGGTTTCAAGGAAATCGAGATCGGATTCCCTGCCGCCAGTCAGCCGGACTTTGATTTTTGCCGCAAACTGATTGAAGAGAACCGTATCCCCGGGGACGTAAAGATTCAGGTGCTTACTCAGGCCAGGCCAGAGCTTATCGAGCGCACCTACCAGGCCCTGGAGGGCGCGAAACAGGCGGTCGTTCACGTCTACAACTCAACCTCGACCGTCCAGCGTGAGCAGGTGTTTGGTCTGGACCGGGCCGGCATCCGTGCCATTGCTTTCAGGCGGACCATGACAGACATTGCGGCGGCAATAACATATTTCATATCCAGTGCACCGCGTCCGTAGAGCCAACCATCCTCGATAACACCGTCAAAAGGGGGATGGGTCCAACTGTTTGGATCGGCCTTCACTACATCAGTATGCCCTAGCACGACAAGGCTGTCCTGGCTCTGCGGTCCAATTCTCACGATAATATTGGCACGTACCTTTTCATATGTGTAGA
>JAWOAO010000070.1:0-12995 GCA_046498485.1 Marinobacter sp.
CAGAAGCCCCAGGATATGGTGGATGTCTTCCAGCCAGTTGCGGATCTCTTCCCATGGCCGGGTGGAGAGATATTCCAGGAACAGCGGCAGGTAGTCCGGCAGTTCCTTGGCGTCAATCTCCAGGCCGTTGGTGCGGTATTGTTCCATCAGGTCCACCATGGCTTGCCCACGGTCGCGGGATTCGCCGTGCACGTGCTCGAACAGCAGCAGAGACGTTGCCCTGCCCTTGTCGAAGGTGCCCACGTAGTTTTCCTGCATGTCCAGCAGATCACCGTCGCACACCAGGTCGATGCACCGCAGCAGCTGCTCCTTGTTCTGGCGCGGCAGCCGGTTGTCTTCCAGAACGGCCCCTATCAGGACGTCTTTGGAGGCCTGGAGTTCGTCTGTGGGGTATTCGAGCACCCGCGCTATTACTTTTAAAAGTTGCATCCTGGTCTCCTTATTTCTGCAGCTGTTTGGGGTCAACCTGCTTCACGGTAGAAAGTTTCTGAACCATGCTAGTGGTCTGCTTGCGACCGCCGAACATATTGAACTCGCTGTCGCCGTTGCAGCCGTCACCGAAGCTGAATCCGCAGCCGCCGCGCTCGCCGTGGGCGTCAGGGAACGCTTCCTTAGCCAGTTCGCGGTGACTGGTGGGAATCACGAACCGGTCTTCATAGTCCGCAATCGCCAGGTAGCGGTACATCTCATCGGCCTGGGCCTTGGTCAGGCCGGCCTCCTGCAACGCCCGCAGGTCTTCCCTGCCTTCCACGGTTTCGGCCCGCTTGTACAGTCGCATGGCCATGATCCGCTTGAGTGCCCGCACAATCGGCTTCTCATCACCCGCAGTCAGCAGGTTGGCCAAGTACTTGACCGGAATCCGCAGGCTCTCGATCTTGGGCAATATGCCGTCAAACTCCACCTTGCCGGCTTCCGCCGCAGACTGGATCGGGCTCAGGGGTGGCACGTACCAGACCATGGGCAGGGTGCGGTATTCCGGGTGCAGCGGCAGGGCCAGCTTCCAGTCCACCGCCATTTTATAGACCGGGCTGCGCTGGGCGGCCTCGATGACGTTCATCGGGATGCCGTCTTTCTTCGCCTGCTCGATCACCTTGGGGTCGTCCGGGTCCAGGAAGATTTCCAGTTGCTTCTCGTACAGCTCCTGCTCACCCGGGGTGCTGGCCACTTCTTCAATGCGGTCGGCATCGTAAAGCAGCACGCCCAGGTAACGGATGCGCCCGACACAGGTCTCGGAGCAGACGGTCGGCATGCCGGCTTCAATGCGCGGGTAGCAGAAGATGCACTTCTCGGACTTGCCGCTCTTCCAGTTGAAGTAGATCTTCTTGTACGGGCAGCCGGAGACACACATCCGCCAGCCACGGCACTTGTCCTGGTCGATCAGCACGATGCCGTCCTCTTCCCGCTTGTAGATGGCGCCGCTGGGGCAGCTGGCCACGCAGGTGGGGTTCAGGCAGTGCTCGCAAAGCCGCGGCAGGTACATCATAAAGGTATTTTCGAACTGGCCGTAGATGTCCGCCTGTACCTGGTCGAAGTTCTTGTCCTTGCGGCGTTTGGCAAACTCGGTACCGAGAATTTCTTCCCAGTTCGGGCCCCATTCGATTTTCTCCATGCGCTGGCCGGAGATCAGAGACCGTGGCCGGGCCACCGGCTGGTGCTTGCTGTCACCGGCGGTGTGCAGGTGCTGGTAATCGAAGTCGAAGGGCTCGTAGTAGTCGTCAATCTGAGGCAGATCCGGATTGGCAAAGATGTTCGCCAGAATCCGGAAGCGGCCGCCGATCTTTGGGCGGATCTTGCCGGAGCTGTCACGCATCCAGCCGCCCTTCCATTTGTCCTGATTCTCCCACTCTTTGGGGTAGCCGATACCGGGCTTGGTCTCGACGTTGTTGAACCAGGCGTATTCCATGCCCTCACGGCTGGTCCATACGTTTTTGCAGGTCACTGAACAGGTGTGGCAACCGATGCATTTGTCCAGGTTCAGTACCATGCCGACTTGGGAACGGATTTTCATTTTACAGCCTCCTGAACAGTGTCGTTACCTTCGCCGTCGAGCTAGTCGACGTTGTGCATCTTGCGCACCACCACGAACTCATCGCGGTTGGAGCCTACGGTGCCGTAGTAGTTGAAGCCGTAGGAATACTGGGCGTAGCCACCAATCATGTGGGTCGGTTTAGGACAGACCCGGGTGACCGAGTTATGAATACCACCGCGTGTGCCGGTGATCTCGGAGCCGGGAATGTTCACAACCCGCTCCTGGGCGTGATACATCATCACCATGCCCGGCATGACCCGCTGGCTCACTACCGCCCGGGCTGCGATGGCACCGTTGGCGTTGAACACCTCGATCCAGTCGTTGTCTTCCACGCCGATTTCTTTGGCGTCGTCTTCACTCAGCCACACGATGGGGCCACCGTGGGACAGGGTCAGCATCAGCAGGTTGTCACTGTAGGTGCTGTGGATACCCCATTTCTGGTGTGGCGTCAGGAAATTCAGCGCCTTCTCGGGGTTTCCGTTCGGCTTTTTGCCAAGCATCGGTGCCATCGCCTTGGTGTTGATTGGCGGACGGTAAACCAGCAGGCTTTCACCGAAAGCGCGCATCCACTCATGATCCTGATAGAACTGCTGACGACCGGTCAGCGTACGCCAGGGAATCAGTTCGTGAACGTTGGTGTAACCGGCGTTGTAGGACACATGCTCGTCTTCCAGGCCAGACCAGGTCGGGCTTGAGATGATCTTGCGCGGCTGAGCCACGATATCCCGGAAGCGGATCTTCTCGTCTTCCTTGTTAAGGGCCAGGTGGGAGTGATCGAGGCCGGTGAACTCGGAAAGGGCCGCCCAGGCTTTTACAGCGACCTGGCCATTGGTTTCCGGCGCCAGGGTCAGGATCACTTCCGCCGCATCGATGGCACTTTCAATCTTTGGACGGCCGGCGTTGGCGCCGTCGATATGCTTGTAGTTCAGTTCGCCAAGGAACTTCACTTCCTTATCGGTGTTCCAGTTGATGCCCTTGCCACCGTTACCCAGCTTTTCCAGCAGCGGCCCAAGGGAGGTAAAGCGGGCATAGGTGTTCGGGTAGTCCCGCTCCACCGTGATGAAGTGGGGCGCAGTCTTGCCCGGGATGAGCTCGCACTCGCCGCGCTTCCAGTCCTTGACATCAAAAGGCTGGCCAAGCTCGGCCGGTGCGTCATGCAGCAGCGGCAGGGTAACCACGTCTTTCTCGACACCCAGGTGACCTTCGGTCGCCTTGGAGAAAGCCTTGGCAATACCCTTGTAGATTTCCCAGTCACTTCGGGCTTCCCAGGCCGGGTCTGTGGCTGCAGTCAGCGGGTGAATGAACGGGTGCATGTCCGAGGTATTCAGGTCGTTCTTCTCGTACCAGGTGGCGGTCGGCAGAACCACGTCGGAATACAGGCAGGTGGTGGACATGCGGAAGTCCAGGGTCACCAGCAGGTCGAGCTTGCCTTCCGGCGCCTCTTCATGCCATTTGACTTCCTGCGGCTTGGCACCACCCTCGTGACCCAAGTCCTTGCCCTGCAGGCCGCTCTTGGTGCCCAGCAGGTACTTGAGCATGTACTCGTGGCCCTTGCCGGACGAACCCAACAGGTTGGAACGCCAGACGAACAGGTTACGCGGGCAGTTCTGTTTTGCCTCCGGATCCTCGCTGGCAAACGCCAGGGAGCCGTCTTTCATGGACTGGGCCACGTAGTCTGCCACTTCCATACCGGCTTTCTCGGCTTCGGCGGCGATAGCCAGAGGGTTGCGATTCAGCTGTGGCGCGGAAGGCAACCAGCCCATGCGCTCGGCGCGGACGTTGTAATCAATCAGGCTGCCACTGAATTTGGACTTGTCCGCCAGCGGCGACAGGATTTCGTCCACACCCAGTTTCTCGTAGCGCCACTGGCCGGAATGGGCATAGAAGAAGGAGGTAGAATTCATATGGCGCGGTGGGCGCTGCCAGTCCAGACCGAACGCCAGCGGCTGCCAGCCGGTCTGCGGGCGCAGTTTTTCCTGACCAACGTAGTGAGCCCAACCACCGCCGCTCTGGCCGATACAACCGCACATGATCAACATGTTGATCAGGCCACGGTAATTCATGTCCATATGGTACCAGTGGTTCATGCCGGCACCGACGATGATCATGGAACGGCCCCTGGTTTTGTTCGCGTTGTCGGCGAACTCACGGGCAATGCGGATCACTTTGTGAGCAGGGACACCGGTGATCTTTTCCTGCCAGGCCGGGGTATAGGGCTTCACTTCGTCATAGGAAGTGGCGCCGTCATCATCGCCCAGGCCGCGGCTGATGCCATAGTTGGCCACCATCAGGTCGAACACCGTGACCACACGGCCTTCGCTGCCGTCGGCCAGCTGCACTGAACGGCTCCCCAGCTTATGGGTCAGGGTGTCGGAGATCTCCACGCTCTTGAAGTGGTCATGCTCGATACCGCCAAAGTACGGGAACGCCACATCCACCACGTCATCATGTTTCTCGACCATGGACAGCTGCAGTTCCACATCGGAGCTGCCAGCGGTCTGCTTCAGGTTCCATTTGCCTTGCTGGCCCCAGCGGTAACCGATAGAGCCGTTAGGCGCAGTCAGCTGATTGGTTTTTTCATCGATGGCAATGGTTTTCCACTCGGGGTTGTTCTCTTCCCCGAGGCCATCCACCAGGTCACTGGCCCGCAGGAAGCGGCCCGGCACGTAGCGGCCGTCCTCGCGCTGATCCAGCATGACGAGGTACGGCATGTCGGTATAGCGGCGCACGTAGTCCGTGAAGTACTCGCTGGGTTTATCCACGTGGAACTCTTTAAGGATCACGTGGCCCATGGCCATGCCCAGGGCGGCATCAGTTCCCTGCTTCGGGTTCATCCACTCGTCAGACAGCTTTGACACTTCCGCGTAGTCCGGCGTAATGGCAACGGTCTTGGTACCCTTGTACCGCACTTCGGTGAAGAAGTGGGCGTCCGGGGTACGGGTCTGGGGTACGTTGGAGCCCCAGGCAATGATGTAGCCAGAGTTGTACCAGTCGGCGGACTCGGGCACGTCGGTCTGCTCACCCCAGGTCTGCGGGGAGGCCGGCGGCAGGTCGCAGTACCAGTCGTAGAAGCTCATGCACACGCCACCGATCATGGACAGGTAGCGGCTGCCGGCAGCGTAGGACACCATGGACATGGCCGGAATCGGCGAGAAGCCGATGATGCGGTCCGGTCCATACTGCTTGGCAGTGTAAACGTTGGAGGCGGCGATCAACTCGTTGACTTCGTCCCAGCTGGAGCGCACGAAGCCGCCCATGCCGCGGCGGGGCTTGTACTCTGCGGTTTTCTTGGGATCTTCCACAATGGAAGCCCAGGCGTCTACCGGGTCATTGTGCTGCATCTTGGCAGTTCGCCAAAGCCTCATCAGATGCTTGCGCATCAGCGGGTACTTCAGGCGGTTGGCGCTGTACATATACCAGGAGTAGCTGGCGCCACGGGGGCAGCCGCGAGGCTCGTGGTTGGGCAAGTCCGGACGGGTGCGGGGATAGTCGGTCTGCTGGGTTTCCCAGGTGACCAGGCCGTTCTTTACGTAGATCTTCCAGCTACAGGAGCCGGTGCAGTTCACGCCGTGGGTGGAACGGACAACCTTGTCGTGCTGCCAGCGCTGGCGATAGCTGTCTTCCCAGTCTCGGCTGACATCGTGGGTTTCGCCGTGGCCATTGGCGAACGGCTCGCGCTTCTTTTTGAAGTAACTCAGTTTGTCGATCAAATGACTCATGGTCTCTCTCTCCATCAACCCGTCGTCCGGATCATTGTTCCGATTTGAGACCATTGTGAGTGAGAAAAAACCTGAAATCTGCGTGGTTACCCCGTCATAACCGGGTTCTACCACCTGGGGGGTAGGATCATTATACACCCTTGTGTAGCAGGGCCTGACGCTCCATGCGACGGTTGTCGTGGGCAAACAGCAACAGGCTTGCAGACAACAACAGAAAGAGGATCATGAATATGGCAGCACCCACACCTACCCACTGAATTACAGCACCGAAAACCACCGGCAACAGGAAAGCGATCAGGCAGGCGCTGAAGAGCAGCATACCGGCAGCAAACGCCGCCGCTTCCCGGTTTTCTGCGATGACCATACGCTGAAGGCCACCCATGGCAGATCCCAGTGCCACACCCAGCAATACGATGAAGAAACCTTCCACAAAAAGCGGCAGGGCAACCTCCACAGCAATCACCGATTCGATTCCACGAATTGACAGCGTCATCGGCGGATAGGACAGCACAAAGAGAGCCACAAGACAGGCGCTCAGCGACCGCAACACCACCGGACCAGCGCCATAACGATCTGACATTCCTCCCCCTGCAACCTGTGCCAGAGCACCGGGGATGACAAACCACAACGCAAGCCGGGCACCGGTCTCAATGGTCAGCAGAAAGCGGGACGACATGAAGTCCGGCAACCACAACGCCAGTGAGAAAAAGCTCCCGGCCGTCACGCCAAAATAGAAGTACAACCGCCATACACGAAGACTTTCGAGACGACGCAGCAATTGCACGGCACTGGTTTCAACGTCGGGATCGCCGCGGGAGTCAGAATCGTCTGTCAACAGCATTAGCAGCGCAACCACCAGGACCAGAACAATCAGATAGGTAAATGGCACCCCCTTCCAGGAAAATGCCTGCAGAATAAGGGGAACCAGATAGTAGTTGATCCCAGCACCTGTCACACCGGCGCCAAACAGCCCCAGTACAAGACCCATGTGCTTGGGGGACGCGTGCCAGGTCACGAACTGCAGGCCGGCACTGTAGAAGCCACCGGCAAGGCCCAGACCGGCCGCAACCAGCAGGTAACCGGGCCAGGATTCCACAACCAGCAGCACGGCCATGCAAACAGCAAGGCCCAGCAGGCAGGCAATCATTACCCGCCTGGCTCCCACCTTCTGGGCAGCAATACCTGCCGGCACTGCCAGCAGCGCACCAACCGCCATCGGCATCGCCAGTAACAGGCCGAATTGCAGACTTCCCAGGGCCAGAGCACTCCGCAGATGCGCGCCCGCGACGGCAAAAATGGTCCAGCAGCCAGCGGCAACAACAAACCCGACGACCGCCAATGGCAGCACCACTGCCAGGGACGCCAGTCTGTCGTTATCCTCATCATCTATGGAAACAGGCCGCATTGTTTTATCCACCAAAAGCTAACTTTCAGTTTCATGTTTTGCCCTGTACGGGGTCAAAGACTATGATGGGAGATCGCCAATCGGGGTAATCATTGATTACTGACTATCCTCATGGAGGTACCCTCCAGGCGGAAAACAGGCCAGAATTGCCGCCATACATGATGTTCGCAACCAAGAGACCAGATGACACGTAATAGCCCTCTCGTTAAACGCATCGCTGTTGTCGTTGGCGCCGTCGTTCTCACCGCCCTGGTCAGCATGGCGACCACGCTCGGGGTATCGCGGAGCATCGAAGGCAATGCCACTGCCATCAATGTTGCCGGTTCGTTGCGGATGGGGGCTTATGAGCTGCTTGCCCGCTCGGCCGCCGATCCGTCTGAGAATCACTCCATTGCATTCATGACCAGGCTGGATGCCTATCAGGCTCGCATGGCTCATCCCGGATTCAACCAGGCAATCCCCGATGCCGATGACCATCCGCTCAGAAAACAGCACCAGGCCATGAAAACCCTGTGGGAGGAGGAGCTGCGGCCGGCACTGACAGCCCATGCACCCGACAGCACCCGGGTAACCGAGGATCTTATAGCCAAAACCGAGCGCTATGTGGCGGAAGTGGATGCACTGGTCAGCATGCTGGAACACCGGACCGAAGCCCGAGTAGATCTGCTACACCTTATTCAGGTCATCAGCCTGATTTTCTCGATATTGATCATTTTCGGGCTCTTCCTGGATATCAAGAAACGGGTGCTACGCCCGCTTCGTAAACTGGTGGACATTGCCGTCGCAGTGGGCGAACAGGATTTCACCCACAAGGCCAACCTGAAAGGCTCGGATGAATTGTCCCAGCTCGGCACTGCCTTCGATCAGATGACCAGCGAACTGGCCCTGAGCTATAACGAGCTCAAGGAAGACGCGATGGTAAAAACCCGTGAGCTGGAAAAGAGCCATGCCGCTCTGGAACTGCTGCACTCATCCAGCCGCTCCCTGTTCGCCAATCACGACATGTGCAACGGGGCTATCCCCATGCTTCAGGACCTGGAACAATTACTCGGAATAGGTCCCATCCGGCTGTTCCTGCATGACAAGAATTCCAGCGAGCCGGTGGAAGCGATTACCACCTCCACCAAGGACAGGCCTTTCTATTGCAAGGATCACCACTGCAATGCCTGCCTGGTAACGCCCGAAGTGTTTGATGAACTACCCAATGAAGGCAACGACGGCCGAAGGTTGCTGTTGCCCATCCGCACACCGGGACAGCTGCTGGGCACCCTTGAAGTCTGGTATCCCGCCAGCAAAGGGCTTTCCCAGACCTCCCGCCGCCTCCTGGAAACCCTGAGCGACCAGCTGGCTACGGCGATTTTCCTGGAGCGCCAGATTACCGAAGAGCAGCAGCTCACCCTGGCTGAGGAACGCACCGTGATCGCGCGGGAGCTTCACGATTCCCTGGCCCAGTCACTGTCCTACCTGAAAATGCAGGTTGCACGATTGCGCCGCCTGGACATTACAGGGGAACATGAGAAGATCCACCATGACATTCTGGAAGAACTGAGCACCGGCCTTAACAGTGCCTACCGTCAACTTCGGGAGCTGCTGACAACCTTCCGGCTGAAATTGGACACCCCCGACCTGGCAACGGCCCTGCGGCAAACGGCAGAAGAGTTTTCCGAGCGGTTGGGCAGTACAGTGGAGCTGGATTACCTCCTGCCACCCCAGACACTGTCACCCAATGAAGAAATTCACACCCTGCAGATTGTCCGCGAGGGTCTGGCAAATGCCGTGAAACATTCCGAAGCATCGGAGATTCGGGTGCAGGTGTTATTTGAATCTCCCCGGGTACAGGTCAGAATACTGGATAATGGCAAAGGGCTGCCTGCCGCAGACCAGCCGGCCCAGCACTATGGCATGATCATTATGCAGGACCGTGCCCGCACCCTGGGTGGTAAAGTCAACGTCCGCAATCGTGACAACGGGGGGGTGGAAGTGGCACTGAGCTTCGTACCCAAAAGCAGACACCTGATTACCTCCGAAGTCGCTGGCGGCTGAACGTTGCAACACTACATCAAACAATGAGAGGAACCATGTCGGACTCACCAGCAAGCATTCTGTTGATAGACGATCACCCCTTGCTTCGCCAGGGCATAAAACAACTGATCGAGATGGAAGACGACATGCAGGTAGCCGGGGAAGCCAGCAACGCAGCTGACGGTATCCGACTGGCACAGGAACTGGAGCCCGACCTGATCCTGATGGACCTCAACATGCCGGAAATGAACGGCATTGAGGCATTGCAGAAGCTGCGGGATGGGAATATCAGTTCCCGAATCATCATGTTCACGGTGTCTGATCATGAGGACGACGTGGTGGCGGCCCTGAGAGCCGGAGCAGACGGCTACCTGCTGAAGGATATGGAACCGGAAGACATGATCCGGCAGTTGCACGAAGCCGCCGTGGGCAAAATGGTCATCAGTGAACGGCTGACTGCCCTGCTGGCCCAGGCGCTGAGATCCCAGAAGCCACAACAGGCGGCAAGGCCCGACTTCGACAGCCTGACCCCGCGGGAAAAAGATATCCTTCGCCTGATTGCCGAAGGCCTGTCCAACAAGATGATTGGCCGCAAACTGGACATCAGTGACGGCACCGTCAAGGTGCACGTAAAACACCTGCTGAAGAAGCTCAATCTGCGTTCCCGCGTGGAAGTTGCAGTGTGGGCGGTCGAGGAAGGCCTTCACAAGGGCTGAGTTATATCAAATCGCTCCCGCTGGATTTACTTTACTCTGGGCAGGTTCTTAACCGCCCGGAGTAAACCATGGCTTTTTCCCCACCCTCATTTACCCCCGTTAATAGTGCCCTGTTTCAGCAATCCCTGGCGGTTCTGAAAGAATACCTTCCCTCGCCTGCACCAGTGCTGGGTGTGATCGACCGGAGCATTCCCGTTCCCCTGAAACAACTGATCGCCGAAGCCCCGCTTAACCACATGTTTGCCCGCGCGATCGCTGAGTGTCCCGTCGCCTGGAGCGACTACCAGCTGAAGAGCTCACCAGCCTGATGCGAAACTGTACTGTCGGTGAACTGGGTACCATCAGCTCCAGCGTATCAATTGTGCTGAGTTATCTGGCTGAACACCCCGACCTCAAACAGAGCCTTGCCAATGACACCGCTGCACTGTCGGACGCAATCGATGAAATACTGCGCATGGACGCGCCGCTGATGTCGAACCGTAGGATAACAACCGGGGAGGTGGAGATTGGCGGCAGAAGGATTCCCGCGGGCGAGAAAATCACCATTCTGTGGGCGTCCGCCAACCGCGACGAGCAAGTCTTTGGCGACCCCGGTACGTTTTGCCCGCAGAAGAACCGTGACCAAAACCTGCTTTACGGCGCCGGCGTTCACGTTTGCCCTGGGGCGCCTCTGGCAAGGATGGAGCTCAGGGTGCTGATGGAGGAATTTCTTTGTGCTGTCGACACACTGGAACCAGCGCCCGGTGATCAGCCTGAACGGGCGGTTTTCCCGACCGGAGGGCTCAGGCGCACGGTAGATACCCCCATGCGCTCCATATCCGGCATCTCTCGCATCAGGTCATACCGTGAGCCAGACAAAGTGGAAATTCCATTAATCCGGAATAACTCCTGTGACTCCCGGGAACGCAATTCCATGCCGTCCGGGTGCTCGATACACCGGAACTCACAATTATCTTTGGGAAGATTGTAATGGCGGGCCGTGAAACAGCGGGATGACCAGGCCAGTGGAAGAAAGCCCCAAGCGAACACTTCCGCCGGCAGTTCCAGACCTTCCTCTTTAAGACCCTTGATCAGTTGATCGAGGGTTTCCTTGCCCAGTTCAACCGGCAGGTTCCAGCCCTTCAGACCCTGCGCAGGCGACGCAAATCGGCTTCAGATTCAATCAGGGTCTGGGTAGAAAGCACCACGTCTTTACCGCAGGCTTTCAGATCACGGGCCAGGTCGAACCAGTCGTCGGGCTTCAGTTCCCGCCGGCGGGAGCAAACCGCTTCCCCCAGATAGATGGTATCGACCGGCCATTCAGCAGCCTTGCCGTAGAAATCAAAGACGCTTTGCTTGGACCAGAACCACAGAATCGGGCCCAGGGATAAGTTCATCATTTTCGGCGCAACCTTATTTCCATTTGCGATGGTAACGACCCTCAATTTTTACAGCGCTGATACCCAATTCCTTCAGTTTCGGCAACATATCCAGGGTGCTCAGGCTGACGGGCTCCTCGATAGCGTGATAGACACTGCCTTCCACATCAAAGCGGCCTTTGCACAGGGTGGGATAACCCGCTGACTCGCCCGGACCATAACGGTCAATCAGCACATCGTTCAGGCGCGACTCCAGCCCTTGAGGCGTCTCCTGCCAGCGCACAGACTTGGCCGGGGAACAGGCGCCGCGGGTGTTCGGGGATTCGTCCGTAAGATAAGAAGAGAGGTAACAACGGCCTTCCGCCATGATGCACAGGCTGCCGAAGGCAAAAACTTCCAGTTCAACCGGGCTGTGTTTTGCAACACCCCGAACCTGGTCCAGGGAAAGCACCCGGGGTAGCACCCCGCGGCGAATATCGAAGTTGTTCTTGTAGAAAGACAGCGCCTCGTAACTGGTTGCAGAGCCCTGGACGGACAAATGCCGGGTGAGCGTATTCAATACTCTCGCCAGCGCGCTTGTCATTCAAGTTCAGGCCGGCAAACTGGCGAGCATTGGTGCTGTCACGGAAACCGAAGTAAACGGCATCAGCACCATTATCTACTGCGGTTTTCATGGCTGGCAGACTGCCGGCCGGGCATACGAGTTCCATAACCCCTCCGCTGAAACAGGCAGGTTGCAGCTTATCGGCTACGTCATGGAGGGACATTGACCATTGTCAGTCTGGTCCCGGAAAACTATTTTAATGACTTTACATACCTCTTTATGAGTACTCTAGGCAGAATCACCTATGACCTGCAGTCCTTTTCTATATCAGACAATTAACACCTATTTACAAAGAGTTACTATCTAGAAACTACCCCCACAACTACCTATTCAATAGGATTCCGCCACCGCTTCCCTTCGCGGACAATGGGTGCACGATTTCCTCAAGAGATTCAACAATGAATATGATCAACAACCTCTCCATGCGCGGCAAGCTTCTGACACTGGTGGTGCCGGCATTGGTGGTTATCGCCTGGTTTGCCATGGACTCCATCGCCCGCAGTTACGAAGAGCTTGGCAGTATGCGACAGCTACGCACAATGGTGGAACTGGCTGATATCGGTGACCCACTGATCGAAACCCTGCAGAAAGAAAGAGGGCGGTCTGCGGTGACGTTTGCAAGCCAGACAGGAACAGATGGAGCCAGACAGGCAACCCGGGAACTTGAGACGCAACGACAACAGACGGATGCCCGCCTGCGGGATTACGAGGCACAGCTTGAGACCCTGCTGGCTAGTGCCGACTTTGACGACAGCGTTACCGAAAACATCCAGTCGGTAAAACAGGCCCTGGACAACCTGAACTCACTGCGCCAGGCGGTGGACAGGCAGAGCATCGCTGCTGCTGAATCTGCCAAACGCTACACCACCACTATCATGAGTCTCATGGATCGAATCCCGTTGATCATCCGCCGCTCAACGGATGCGGGTCTTACCCGGGAAGTGACTGCTTACTATACCCTTGCGGAAGCGACCGAACGTGCCGGCCGGGAACGGGCTGCGGGTGCTTCACTGATTCGCAGCGGTGATTTTGATCTGCCCTCCATACAACGGATCGCAGCACTTGGTGGGCAGCAGGACGCATACCTCAATCAGGCACTAGGCCTGCTATCTTCCGATTCGGCGCTGAGCACTTCTCTCAAC
>JAWOAO010000088.1:0-8264 GCA_046498485.1 Marinobacter sp.
TGAATACTGTGAGTCGAATTCAGCTATTCACGTTCCTTGCACCCACTGGGGTTATGTGGTGAAGGGAGAGATCACCGCGCTGTATACGGATGGCAGCAAAGAAACATCACGCAGCGGTGACCTGTTCTACTGGCCGCCCGGGCACAGTGTGCGGGCGGAAAAAGACACCGACATTGTGATGTTCAGCCCGCAACACGAGCACGGCGTCGTGATTGATCATATCCGGCAACAGGTCAACGGTTGAACGGTTGCCCATAACCCGAACGTAAGACTGCGCCTGCAAGGAAGGAGCCCAGCTTTCTCTTCTTTGCAGGCTCTCACCTGGTTTGGTATTTGTCGAAGGAGAACACTATGTTAGACAGAGCATCCAGACCCATGGTCAGCCTGGTGGACAAATACCTGCCAGACCCCTTTCTGTTCGTGATTATCCTCACCCTGTTGTCATTCATCGCTGCCATGGTCTTTGAAGGCCACGGCCCGCTGGCGGTGATCGAGATGTGGGGGAATGGCTTCTGGAATCTGCTGACCTTCTCCATGCAGATGCTATTGGTACTGGTGACCGGTTTCATGCTGGCCAGCACGCCGTTGGTGCGTGGCATCCTTAACCGGATGGCCGGCCTCGCCAGAACGCCGGGGCAAGCGATTGTACTGGTTACCTTTGTGGCCCTGATCGCCAGCTGGATCAACTGGGGCTTCGGCCTGGTGGTGGGTGCGCTGTTTGCCAAAGCCCTGGCACGCCAGATTCGCGTTCACTACCCGCTGCTGATCGCCAGTGCCTATTCCGGATTCATTGTGTGGCATGGCGGACTGGCTGGTTCCATTCCCCTGACCATCGCCACCGACGGTCACTTCACGGAAGGCGTGATCGGTATTATCGGTACCAGCGAAACCATTTTCGCATTCTTCAACCTGGCCATCGTGGCAGCCCTGTTCATTGTGGTGCCCATCGTTAACCGCCTGATGTTGCCCGACGAAAAAGACAGCGTGTACGCAGACCCGAAAGTTCTGGACGACGAGCCGGACACCGCCATTGTAATCAACCGCCCGGCCGACCACCTGGAAAACAGCCAGATACTGGCCTGGCTGGTCGGGTTCAGCGGTATTGCCTTCATCTTTCAGTATTTCATCAACGGTGGCGGCCTGAACCTGAACATTGTGAACTTCATGTTCCTGTTCATTGCGATCATCCTGCACCAGACCCCGAAACGCCTGCTGAACAGCCTGAACGAGGCGGTCAAAGGCGGCTCCGGCATCGTAATTCAGTTCCCCTTCTACGCCGGCATCATGGGCGTAATGACTGCATCTGGCCTGGCCGCCAGCATTTCCTCCGGCTTTGTGTCTATTGCCAGCGCGCAAAGCCTGCCCTTCTGGGGCTTCATCAGCGCGGGGCTGGTGAACATTTTTGTGCCGTCCGGTGGTGGCCAGTGGGCGGTGCAGGCTCCGGTTATGCTGCCGGCCGCGCAGGAACTGGGTGCGGACATCTCAAGGGTGGCCATGGCCGTTGCCTGGGGCGACGCCTGGACCAACCTGCTGCAACCGTTCTGGGCCCTGCCCGTGCTCGCCATTGCCGGACTCAAAGCCAAAGACATCATGGGCTACTGCCTGATGCTGCTGATCATCACCGGCATCATCATCAGCATCGGCCTGACCTGGCTCTGATGCTCCCTGCAGTGGTGACAGCGAGATGCCTTCGAGCTCTCCGGGCTTGCTCTATCTCGCATGCAGGTGATGAACAAAACCTGGGGGCTTGCGCCCCCATAATTCATCCCAGATTCTTACGCATGAATTTCTGAATTTCCCCCACGATGCCGCTACGGAACGCCAGTACGGTCAGTACGAAAATACCGCCGAGGATGGGATCAACCCAGTCCCGCAGAGCGCCCTGGGACAACTGGTACTCGATGTTGACCACAAAGGTAGCGCCGATCACCGGGCCCAGCAGAGTGCCCATGCCGCCAACCAGGGTCATCAGGATGACTTCACCCGACATGTGCCAATGAGCGTCGTTCAGCGAGGCCAGCTGAAACACCACGGATTTCATGGAGCCCGCCAATCCCGCCAACGCTGCCGAGATCACAAACGCCAGTATCTTGTAGCGGTCGACGTTGTAACCCAGTGACACCGCCCGGGGCTCGTTCTGCTTGATGGCTTTGAGCACCTGGCCGTAGGGGCTACTGACAATCCGCTGCACCAGCAGGTAGCAGGCGATGAACATAGTCAGCACGAAGTAGTACATATTCATGTTGTCCGACAGATCGATCAGGCCGAACAAGTGCCCCCGGGGAATACCGTGCATACCGTCTTCGCCGCCGGTAAAAGCCGACTGCACGAAGAAAAAGTAAACCAGCTGGGCCAACGCCAGGGTGACCATGGCAAAGTAGATGCCCTGCCGGCGAATGGACAACAAGGCAAACGCCAGCCCCAGCAGGGTAGCCACCAACGTGCCGGCAATAATCCCCATTTCGGTGGTCAGGCCCGAGTAGTTACTGAGCAGGTAACCGGTGGTATAGCCGCCACTGGCCAGGAAGGCCGCATGGCCGAAGGATAGCAGGCCGGTAAAACCGAACAGCAGGTTGAAGGCCACCGCAAACAGCGCGAAGCACAGGATTTTCATCAGGAAGACCGGGTACATCACGAAGGGTGCCGCTAACAACAGGAGCAGCAAAACGCCGTTGAGCAGCATTTTTCGGCGGTCCTGTGACTTCTGTTGATCGAGGATGACCTTTCGTACGTCGGAAGAGTCGAAGGACTGGGACTGGCTCATGGTTATGCTTCCTTACCGAACAGGCCGGCGGGTCGGAACATCAGCACCACCACCATGACCAGAAAAATGACCGCGGAGGATGCGGGTGGATAAAACGTTTTGGTCAGACCCTCAATAACGCCCATCAAAATGCCGGTAATGATCGCCCCGCCGATGGAGCCCATACCGCCGATAACCACCACCGCAAACACTGTGATCAGTGTATTGGCGCCCATTCCGGGGGTAACGGAGTAAATAGGGGCTGCCAGCACGCCGGCAAAGGCCGCCAGTGCCACGCCAAAACCGTAGGTGAGGCTGACCAGAAGTGGCACGTTGATGCCGAAGCCCTGCATCAGCTGGGAGTCTTCGGTACCGGCTCGCAGGTAGGCGCCGAGCTTGGTTTTCTCGATCACAAACCAGGTGCCAAAGCACACCAGCAGCGCCACCACGATGACCCATACCCGGTAATAAGGCAGGAACATGAAGTCCAGTTTGAAGCCACCACTGAATATGTCTGGCATGGCGTAGCGCAAGCCGGAAACGCCATAAACGTTGGTGAGAACACCCTGGACAATCAGCGCTACCCCGAAGGTGAGCAGCAGGCTGTAGATGTGATCCTGCCCGGCGATGCGCCGCAACAGGAAGTATTCGATCAGTACCCCGAAGGCGCCAACCAGTAGGGGCGCCAGGAACAGCGCCACCCAGTAGTTGACGCCCAGCGTGTTGAACAGAACAACCGTGACCAGGGCGCCGAGCATGTACATGGCACCGTGGGCGAAGTTGATGATCTTCAGCAGGCCAAAGATGATTGCAAGACCCAGGCTTAACAGGGCGTAGAAGGCGCCATTGATGAACCCGATCAGAAGCTGGCCAGACAGCACAGCAAGCGGGACGCCGAAAATCATGGACATGAGTATAACTCCACAAGCAGCACGTACGTTGGGATTGAGCGTGTCGTCCAAGCGACTGGCCGGGCGCACCCTGCCCTGTTGCGGGATGCGCTACGGCGTTCGTCAGCCTCAGTTAGTGATCAGTTTGCACTTGCTCTCGGAGAGTGGGCGGTAGGCTTCGTCGGCCGGGATGGTGCGCAGAATTTTGTACAGATCCCATTCGTTCTTGGACTCGGCCGGCGTTTTCACTTCCGCCAGGTACATGTCGTGTACCATTCGGCCGTCCTCGCGGATGCGACCGTCGGTGGCGAACATGTCGTTGATGGGAGTGTCCATCATCTGCTGGCGAACGGTCTGGGCATCATCCGAACCGGCTGCGGCCACCGCATTCAGGTAATGCAGGGTGCTGGAATAGATACCGGCATGCACCATGGTGGGCCGTACTCCGGTTTCTTCCATGAAGCGGTCTGACCATGCTCGCGCATCCTCGTTCATGTCCCAGTACCAGCCGGTGGTGAGCTGGATGCCCTGGGCGGTATCGACTCCGAGTGCGTGTACGTCGGTCAGGAACAGCAGCAGGGCAGCAAGGGTCTGACCGGTCTGGGTAACACCGAACTCACTGGCGGTGGTGATGGCGTTGGTGGTGTCTGAGCCGGCATTCGCCAGGCCGATCACATCCGCGCCGGAAGCCTGGGCCTGCAGCACAAACGACGAGAAATCCTGGGTCGGGAACGGGTGGCGCACAGAACCCACTATCTCGCCACCGTTGGCTTCCACCACCCGGGTGACATCGGCTTCAAGGGCATGGCCGAAGGCATAGTCTGCGGTCATCAGGTACCAGCTTTTACCGCCTTCCTTGACCACGGCACTGGCGGTGCCATTAGCCAGCGGGTAGGTGTCATACACATAGTGGATGTGGTTGGCTGTACAGTGCTCGTTGGTAATACTGGAAGCGGCAGAGCCTGAAATAATGCCAAGCCGGTCATTCTCCTCGAGAATCTTGCTGACAGCGATGGTCACAGATGAAGCCACCAGGCCAGCGACCATGTCTACGTTGTCGTTTTCCACCCAGCGGCGAACGGTGCTGGAAGAGGAATCCGGGTTGTTGCGATCGTCGGCGCTGACAACTTCGATTTTGGCGCCGTTGACGTTGCCACCGAAGTCCTTGACGGCCATTTCCAGAGCCTTGAGGCCGTTGGGGCCAGCCAGATCACGATAGGTACCAGACATATCTGCCAGGTAGCCAATCTTTACCGTGTTGTCGGAAATGGCTGCCTGAGCACCACCTACCATCAGGGCTGATGCAACGGCTGAGGTCAGAAGCTTTTTGGTCATTGTCATTGTTGTATCTCCGCTACTGTCTTGCGTTGGTTCGTGTTGTTGTTGGTTTTGTTGCTCTCGTTCTATCCGGAGATCAGACCCCCAAATAGCCATCCAGCACCGATTGCTTGGCACTCAGTTCGTCGGCGCGGATTTCTTCCACAATCTGCCCATGCTCGACCACGTAATGACGGTCGGCCAGGGGGGCGGCAAAGTGGAAATTCTGTTCAACCAGTATGATGGTCAGGCCCTTTTTCTTCAGCGCCATCAGGACCTCGCCCAGCATCTCCACAATCACCGGCGCCAGCCCTTCGGTGATCTCATCCAGCAGGAGCATGTTGGCGCCAGTGCGCAGGATGCGCGCCATCGCGAGCATTTGCTGCTCACCACCAGAGAGTTTGCTACCCTGACTTAACCGGCGCTCATACAGATTGGGAAACATGGTGTAGATTTCTTCCAGGCCCATGCCACCACTGCGCACCACCGGCGGCAGCGTGAGGTTTTCCTGAACGTTGAGAGAGGAAAAAATGCCCCGGTGTTCGGGGCAATAACCCACTCCCAACCTGGCAATGTGGTGCGGCGCACAGCTCATGGTTTCTTCACCATTAATCATGATAGAGCCGGTACGCCGGCCCACCATGTTCATGATGGCTTTGAGGGTGGTGCTACGGCCAGCGCCGTTGCGCCCGAGCAGGGTGACCAGTTCACCCCGTTTCACCACCAGATCAATGCCATGAAGAATGTGCGATTCACCGTAAAAAGCGTGCAGCCCGGAAACCCGAAGCTGTTCATAGTCTTTTTGAGGGCTCTGGCTCATTGCGCGGCCTCCGCCTGCGGGGCCGAACTGCTGCCACCGCGCTCGCCACTGTCGGCACTGCCCATATAGACTTCGCGAACTCGGGGGTCGGCAGACACAGTCTGGTAGTCGCCTTCGGTCAGCACTGCCCCTTGGGCCAGCACGGTAATGCGATCACACAGTTTGCTGACCACACTAAGATTGTGCTCCACCATCAACACGGTTCGGCCTTCCGCCGCCTTGCGCACCAGCTCCACTACCTGGTCTACGTCTTCCGAGCCCATGCCCTGTGTTGGCTCATCCAGCAACAGCAGCTTGGGTTCCATGGCCAGGGTGGTCGCCAACTCCAGTGCCCGCTTGCGACCATAGGCAAGCTCTACGGTGGTGGTGTTGGCGAATTCGGTCAGGCCGACAGAATCGAGCAACTCCATACAACGCTGGTTGAGCTTGTGCAGGGAATTACCGGATTTCCAGAAGCTGAAAGACGTGCCCTCAAAGGTTTGCAGGGCAACACGGATATTTTCCAGCGCTGTCATATGGGGAAACACGGCGGAAATCTGGAACGAGCGAACGATGCCCTTGCGGGCAATGGCGGCAGATTTCAGCGACGTGATGTCTTCACCCTGGTACAGAATATGGCCTCGAGTAGGGCTCAGAAACTTGGTAAGCAGATTGAATACCGTGGTCTTACCGGCGCCGTTGGGGCCGATCAAGGCGTGAATATGACCCTGATGGATCTGCAGGTTGACGTTGTCAACCGCCACAAAGCCTTTGAATTCCTTGACCAGGTTACGGGTCTCGAGAACGAACTGTTCACTCATGAGCCACTTCACCTTTTGTTATTGTTGTCTTTAACAATGAATCTACAGATTAGATTGACGTCTACGTAAACGTCAAGAATTAACTTCTCTATTTTCCCGGCGGTATGGAATACGTCATGGTGGAGTGGGCAACGGGCTCTTCCACACCCTCGGAATAGACAAAAACCTCCCCCACGCCCATGGTTCGACCCACCTTGAGCATAGTCGCCCTGGCCCATATCGGCGCGTGGGCGGCCGGTTTTCTGAGAAAGTTAATGTTCAGGTTGGTGGTCACCGCCAGCGGCACCAGGCCAATCCGGCTCAGCAGCGCGGCGTACATGGTGACATCCGCCAGCCCCATCATGGCGGGGCCAGCCACAGTGCCACCGGGCCTGAGGTGCTCTTCATCCACGTTCAGCTTCATTTCGGCCCAGCCATCACCCAGCTTCTGCAGGGTGCCGTAGGAGGCCCCCTGCGGAAACTGCTCTTCAAGGAAATACCGCAGTTCCTCAAAGGTGATTTTCATACGTCGGCTTCCTCGTTGGCACGATTGCGCAGCACAAAGCGCTGGATCTTGCCGCTGGGGGTCTTGGGCAGCTCGTCCACAAACTCGATCTCCCGCGGGTAGGCGTGGGTCGACAGGCGATGGCGCACCAATTCCTGCAACTCCTCTTTCAAGGCGTCTTCATCCACGGGCTCCTGACCCGATTTAATCACCACATAGGCTTTGATGACCGAGCCGCGTTTTTCATCGGGTTTGGCGACCACGCCGGATTCCGCCACTGCAGCATGCTCCAGCAGCGTACTTTCCACATCCGCCGGGCCCACCCGGTAACCGGCGGTGGTGATGATGTCATCATCCCGGCCACTGAAGGAGAAACTACCGTCACCGTGGCAGGTCACCATGTCGCCGGTCAGATAATAGCCTTTCACAAACGGGTCTTTCTCGCCCCAGGTGTAGCCATCAAAGTGGAAAAGCGGAGAGGCCTGGATATCCACAGCCAGCTGGCCGTTTTCGCCGGCGCCCACCACTTCGTTCTTTTCATTCAGCGCCACCACCTTATGCCCCGGGGAGGAATAGCCCATGGCCCCTGGGCGCAGCGGATGCTCCAGGCCGTGGAAGTTACAGCAGGTCATCCCGGTTTCGGTCTGGCCATAATGGTCTTTCACCGGGCAATAGTGGCGCCTGGCAATCCAGTTGACCACCTCCGGGTTCAGAGGCTCGCCAGCACTGCTGCACACCCGCAGGCCGAGGTTCTCGCCCTCCGGCAACACGCTGTCGTTGGCCTTGAGCAAGCGGTAGGCGGTGGGCGCGGCGGCCAGGTTGGTGATCCGGTATTTGCGGATCATGTCGTAGGTGGATTCCGGCGTGAACGGGTTCGGATTGAAGTGAGTGGCGTGACCCATTAACAGCGGCCCGGTGACGGCGTAATACAAACCATAGGCCCAGCCGGGATCGGCGACATTCCAGAACACATCGTCGTCGCGCAGCTCGATGGCGTATTTCATGTACACGTAGAACGCCAGCAAGGCCTTGGCCGGTACCGCCACCCCTTTGGCCTTGCCCACCGTGCCGGAGGTAAACATCTGCAGGAACGGATCGTTACCGGTGATCATAACCGGCTCGAACTGATCGGATTGCTGCGCCATGGCCTGCTCAAAATCCGGTACGTCCGCACCGGTGGCGACCGCGTTCACGCACAACACCGGTGGGC
>JAWOAO010000122.1:0-5533 GCA_046498485.1 Marinobacter sp.
CGACTCTGTGCCATTACAAATCAAATCAAACATTATCAGGTACGGAGGACGCCTTAGTACACGCAGTCATAAATACAGTGACATTACGATCCCGACAGCAGGTTCACTATTGGGATCTGAAGCGAAGCTGAAAAATCCGAAATTCAAAACACGAAGCACGAAACAAGCACGAATGACCAAAATATAAAACAAAACCAGCAAAATTCCACCCCGATTGAATTGAGCCAGCAGAGGAGTTTTCTCTATGTTTCGGACATTATGTCCTTAGGCCGGCGTGTGTGTCGAGGGCGTGCGGTGTGGTTTGTGAGTCGCATTGAGCCCGAAAGTGTTCAGCAGCGAACAAACCGCCCCGCAGGCCCTCCTGAAAAAGATTACAAAAGTGCCGGGTCTTTAAAGCCTCCGACAAATCAGCGAAACAGCCATGAAAAACGACTTGACGCAAATGCAGTTGACGCTGTATTTGGATAGTTTACCCGAAATCCGATGGTTACAGAAGATACAGGTTTTAAAATGACCCGCCCTCCTGACAGGCCCTTGCGCATCTGCCTGCTGAGCTACCGCAGCAACCCTAATTGCGGCGGACAGGGGGTGTACGTAAGAAATCTCAGCTCTGCGCTGACCCGGCTGGGACACAGAGTTGACGTGGTTTCCGGCCCGGAATACCCGATCCTGGACAATGGGGTTGGGCTCATAAAAATCCCGGGCCTGGATCTCTACAACCCTGAAAACCTTTTCCGCCTTCCGTCTGCCAAAGAGCTGGCTGACCCCGTAAACCTGATCGAGTGGCTGGGCATATCCACCATGGGATTTCCCGAGCCCTATACCTTCGGAATCAGGGCTGAAAAATTCCTGGAAAAAAATACGCGCAAATACGATATCATCCATGACAATCAGAGCCTTTCCTACGGCCTGTGGTCAATAAAAAACAAGATGCCCGCAATTGCAACCATACATCACCCCATCACCGTTGACCGCGATGTTGCAGTAAAAACAGAAACCGCATTCTGGAGAAAGCTCAAGAGCATCCGCTGGTACTCTTTCATAGGCATGCAGAAAAGGGTGGCGCGCACCCTGCCCCGTCTTATAACCGTTTCTACCTTTACCCGGCATCATATCAGCAAAGAATTCCGGATTCCTGAAAGCCGGTTTTCCGTGGTGCCCAACGGCATCAATACAGAGCTTTTCCATCCTGTGGCTGACATACCAAGGGAATCCAACAGGATCATTGTCACAAACAGCGCAGACACCCCGCTCAAGGGACTGCACCACCTGCTGCCCGCAGTGGCGAAAATTTCCGCAAAACGTGCCATAAAACTGATCGTGGTTGGAACGCCCAAGAAAAACGGCATGGTGGAAAAACTGGTCCGGCGGCTTGGAATCGGAAACATTGTAACCTTTACAGGCAGGATATCTCACGGCGAGTTCGTGCGCCAGTACGCCAGGGCAACCATGGCCGTGGTTCCGTCAGTATACGAGGGCTTCGGTCTGCCTGCTGGAGAGGCCATGGCATGCGCAGTGCCGGTTATAAGCACAACAGGAGGGGCCCTGCCCGAAGTGGTGGGAGACGCCGGGGTCCTGGTTCCGCCCGGGGATTCCGAAGCCCTGAAAAATGCCATAACAGACCTTATAGATAACCCGGAAAAGGCCCGCCGCCTGGGTGAAGCGGGATATCAAAGGGTCTGCAGGCATCTTACATGGAGCGCGGTTGCCGGCAAAACCGCAGAAGCCTACCAGAGGACCATAGATGATTACAATCGATTATAACCGGCTCGGCATCCGGCCGGGAGATTATATACTTGACATGGGCTGCGGCGAGGGCAGGCATGTGTGCAGAGCCTGTGAATGCCCGGATACAAAAGTGGCAGGAGCAGACATAAGCTTTACCGACCTTTGCAGGGCAAGGGAGAAAATCAATTTGCACGAGCAGTACGGCGGTTTTTTCAACGGCAGGAGCTGGGGACTTTATAACGCAAGCATCCTTGATCTTCCCTTCCGGGATAACAGTTTTGAGCGCGTTATCTGCTCGGAAGTAATGGAGCACATAGGCGATGAAAAACGGGCCGCAGGCGAACTCTGCCGTGTTCTCAAGCCCTCGGGCACCCTGGCTGTAAGCGTGCCCAGAAACGTCAAGGTAATGCTGGATTCTTTCCGGGACGGCAAAATCGACCGTTTGTACCTGGTTAGCAACGAATTCGTCAACACCATGACGCAAATGCCGAAAGCTGAGCAATTGCTGCCGCTGCCGGAAGGCAAGGAAGAAGACATCGGTCACCAGTGGGACTACATCTATGAGCCGGATTCGCGTCCGATTCTGGACGGGCTACTGCCACGTTATATTGAGTCCCAGGTTTACCAGGGCGTGGTAGAGAATCTGGCCTGCGAACAGGCTGCCCGGATGATTGCCATGAAGAGTGCTACCGATAACGCCGGTGACATTATTAAAGAGCTTCAGTTGGTGTACAACAAAGCTCGTCAGGCAGCCATTACGCAAGAGATTTCGGAAATTGTGAGCGGCGCGGCATCGGTCTGATCCGCCACAATCCTACTGGTATTATTGACTATGAAGATAACGAGGAACCGAGCATGAGTAGCGGACACATCGTTCAGATCATTGGCGCGGTTATCGACGTGGAATTTCCACGTGATGCCGTGCCAGGCATTTACGACGCACTGTTGCTTGAAGGTGGCGAAACAACTCTGGAAGTTCAGCAGCAGCTGGGCGACGGCGTTGTACGTACCATCGCGATGGGCAGCACCGAAGGCCTGAGACGCGGCCTGAAAGCAGAAAACACACACAAGCCGATTTCGGTACCCGTGGGCACCCAGACATTGGGCCGCATCATGGATGTTCTGGGTCGTCCTATTGACGAACAGGGACCGATTGGCGAAGAAGAGCGTTGGGCTATCCACCGCAAAGCGCCCAGTTATGCCGATCAGGCAGCGTCTGCGGATCTGCTGGAAACTGGCATCAAGGTTATCGACCTGATCTGCCCGTTTGCCAAAGGCGGTAAAGTGGGCTTGTTCGGCGGCGCCGGTGTAGGCAAAACCGTTAACATGATGGAGCTGATCAACAACATCGCCAAAGAGCACTCGGGTTTGTCCGTGTTTGCTGGTGTTGGTGAGCGTACTCGTGAAGGCAACGACTTTTACTACGAAATGAAGGACTCCAACGTTCTTGATAAAGTAGCCATGGTTTACGGCCAGATGAACGAGCCTCCGGGAAACCGTCTGCGTGTGGCCCTGACCGGTCTGACCATCGCCGAGAAGTTCCGTGACGAAGGCCGTGACGTACTGTTGTTTGTCGACAACATCTACCGTTACACCTTGGCGGGTACCGAAGTATCTGCACTGCTGGGCCGTATGCCTTCTGCAGTAGGTTATCAGCCCACGCTGGCCCAGGAAATGGGTGAGCTGCAGGAGCGGATTACCTCCACCAAAAACGGTTCCATCACGTCTATCCAGGCGGTATACGTACCGGCGGATGACTTGACCGACCCGTCGCCAGCCACCACCTTCTCCCACCTTGACGCCACCGTGGTACTGAGCCGTGACATCGCTTCCAAGGGTATTTACCCTGCGATCGACCCGCTCGACTCCACATCGCGTCAGCTGGATCCGCTGGTGATTGGCGAACAGCACTATGCGGTTGCCCGTGGTGTGCAGAACGTTCTGCAGCGCTACAAAGAACTGAAAGACATTATCGCCATTCTGGGCATGGACGAGCTGTCGGAAGATGACAAGCAGATCGTATCTCGCGCCCGTAAGATTGAGCGATTCCTGTCTCAGCCGTTCCACGTTGCTGAAGTATTTACCGGTTCACCGGGCAAGTACGTGTCTCTGAAAGAGACCATCAGCAGCTTCGAAGGCATCCTCAATGGTGACTATGACGATATGCCTGAGCAGGCGTTCTACATGGTCGGTACCATGGACGAAGCCATCGAAAAAGCGAAGGCCATGAAAGCGAAAGAAGCTAAGTAATCCTCTTTCAATTTCTGACCCAAGAGGCTTAGATAATGGCTATGACTGTACATTGCGACGTCGTAAGTGCTGAAAAGAAAATTTACTCCGGTCTGGTAGAGATGTTGATCGCTACCGGCACTGAGGGTGAGTTGGGCATTCAGTTTGGCCATGCTCCGCTGTTGTCTGCGCTCAAACCGGGTGCAGTGCGGATCATCAAGCAAGGTGGTGAAGAAGAAATTCTGTATGTGTCCGGGGGCTACCTGGAAGTACAGCCGAATCTTGTCACCCTGATGGCCGACACCGCGGTGCGCGCGAAAGACGTCGACGAGGCCGCAGCATTGCAGGCCCAGAAAGACGCCGAAGCGGCATTGGCGAATAAAACGGGCGAGTTCGAGTATTATCGTGCTGCCGCCGAGCTGGCAGAAGCCGCCGCTCAGCTACGCACACTGCAAAAGCTGCGTAAGAACGTTCGTTAACAGCGTTCCTGCAGGGCTCGCCCTGATCAAGCCGCATCCCGGCGTGGATAGCAGGTATTGTGTGACCTTACGAGGTGAGCATAATGCCGGTGCCCACCGCAAGGATGCGGCTTTTTTATTATCTGCATTACCCTTGAACCGAGTCTGACCACAAAGGATGAGTTACCCCATGTCACCGCTGCACGTTGTTATTCTGGCCGCAGGCCAGGGCTCACGGATGAAATCATCGCTGCCAAAGGTGCTACACAAGCTCGCCGGGCGACCCATGTTGCACCACGTGATTGCGACGGCCCAGACCTTGGGCGCGGCGGGGATTCACGGGGTGATTGGCCATGGTGCCGATCAGGTGAAAGCCACCGCCACTGAGCACCAGGTTCGCTGGGTAATGCAGGAGCAGCAGTTGGGTACCGGCCACGCCGTTGCCCAGGCACTGCCAAACTTACCGGATGATGCGCGAGTGCTGGTGCTTTACGGCGATGTACCGCTGACCACGGCGGACACGCTGCAAGGGCTGGTTCAAAACCTGGATGACAACACCCTTGGGCTATTAACGGTCACCCTGGATAACCCTCAGGGCTACGGTCGTATTCTGCGCAACGCTGCGGGCCAGGTAATGGCCATCGTGGAGCAAAAAGACGCCAGTACGGAACAGCTGGCAATTTGCGAAGTGAACACCGGTATTCTTGCGGTCAGTGCCCGCCATCTGAAAACCTGGCTGCCACAGCTGTCCAGTAGCAACGCTCAAGGTGAATATTACCTGACCGATATCATCGCCATGGCGGTGCAGGCGGGTATGACGGTCAACGTAGCTCAACCCGGTAACGCGTTTGAAGTGCAGGGCGTGAACAATCGCCTGCAGCTTGCCGAGCTGGAACGTTGGTACCAACGCCGCGAAGCTGAACGTCTGATGACTGAAGGCGCTACCCTGGCAGACCCGGCGCGAATTGACGTAAGAGGCGAACTCAGCATTGGCAACGACGTGCTGATTGATGTCAATGTGGTGTTTATGGGTAAAGTGACTCTGGGCAGCCATGTATCTATCGGCCCAGGTTGCGTCATCACCGACGCCACCATCGCCGATGGCGCGTACATTCATG
>JAWOAO010000170.1:0-4345 GCA_046498485.1 Marinobacter sp.
TCAGCGACACCGATGATGCCAGTGATGCGTTCCAGGATGACGGAATCTGGGCCTACACAGTGGGTCTGGGCTACCACTTCTGAACCAGGTCAGAACGCTGACTTGGTTCAGAAGTGGTAGCCCAGACCCACTGTGTAGGCCCAGATTCCGTCATCCTGGAACGCATCACTGGCATCATCGGTGTCGCTGAACAGGAACTGATACTCGGCGCGCGCGAGGATAAAGGTCTTTGACCGAACGTAGTATTTTATGCCCGTTTCCAGCCCGGCGAAGGCACTGTCCTTGACACCATCGCCGTAAATGCCGCCGAGGCTGGCACCAACGAAGGGCCGTGCGCGTTCGTCAAGGAAATGGTAGTCGACGTAACCACGGGTTGAACCGTTCCAGAAATCATCGGTGACGCCTTCCCCTTCAATATCGGCGTAATTGATGCTTTGGCGGACACCGGCCACCACGTTATCCTGGAGATACCAACCCAGATCGCCGCTCACGCCGAAGCTGCTGCTATTGAAATCCCGGTCGCTACTGCCGGTACCGGAGAGTGAGAATTCCCGCTCGCCTTCGCTTGGGCCAATATTTGAGGATTGTGCCGATGCTGCCATGGGCAGTGCACCGAGAAGACAAAGGGTGAGTGCCGCAGTGTTGACTCTGATCATATGAAGCTCCTTGCTTGCATTCTTCAGATTACATTTCCTGGATGCGCCTTTACTGCCCCGGCGCGAACTGTGTCGCAGCGGATGTCTGAACAATCAACCGATGCGATCGCAACACTTCTAGAATCGGTGCATGACCACCCTGCCGTCTGTACGCAAGCGCACATAGATTGCTGAAAAGGACTGTTTTGAGGAGAGGGCTCTGACCTTTGTTGAGATTTGCCCCGATAAGACTATGGTTGTTATAGAGCCTGGACGAAGCAATTTAACCGGGCTTGCCGTTACTGTTTACCAAAGCGGCATCATGGAGGGTAACGACTTGGCACAGCAGCGGGACGTCACTGTTTTTTACGATGAGCGGGTATTGGCGCATTATCCGGACAGCAACATGGAGTTTCTGCCTGGCCGCCTGGACAAGCGGATTCGCACCATTCTTTCCGGGCTGAACGTGCAGTGGAAGTATCCGGAGCATCCTGGCCGGATGCTAGCCATCATGGACTTGCTGGCCCGGGAGCCGATTGCCGGCGTGCAGATCGAGCCGGGCAAGGCGGCGACCCTGGACCAGTTGAGCCGCGTTCACACCACGTCCTTCCTGGACGATATCTTCTCCCTCAGAAATAAAAGTGCCTGGTTGGATGTCGATACCACCGCGGTATCGCCAGGCAGTGTCGAAGCGGCTGAGGTGGCTGCCGGTACGGCCATCGCGGCGGTAGAAGCGGTGATTGAAGGGCGCACCGGCAGCGCTTTTGCGGTGGTGCGGCCACCGGGGCACCATGCCGAACCGGTCCGGGCAAGGGGGTTTTGCCTGTTCAACAACGTCGCGATTGCGGCAGCACATGCTCGGGATGAGCTGGGCTGTAACCGGGTGTTGATCGTGGACTGGGATGCGCATCATGGTAATGGCACCCAGGATATTTTCTGGGCCGATCCGGATACCATCTTCTTCGATATCCACCGCGCCTCGCCGTTTTATCCGGGTAGTGGTTCGTTAACTGATATTGGCGCGGGCAGGGGCGAGGGCACCACCATTAACGTGCCGATGCCGGGGGGCGCGGGTGATGAGGCCTACCTGAAAGCCCTGCGGGAAATCCTGGTGCCGGCTGCGGACTACTTCAAACCAGACCTGGTGTTGGTCTCTGCCGGTTTTGATGCCCATTGGTTTGATCTGGCACTCAATGTGACTTACGAAGGATTTGCGGCCATGACGGGCATTGTTCAGCAAATTGCCGACAAACACTGCAATGGCCGCCTGGTGATGGTGCTTGAGGGTGGATATAACACCGAATCCCTGTCCCATGGTGTGCACGGAGTGCTGCAGGTGCTCGCCGGCGGCGTGCCGCCGGAGCCAAAGGTTTGTGGCATTGAGGCGGTGGATGCCGCCATTGAATTCCATAAAGGTGCCTTCGACCCCGATAATACCGGTTAGCCCAGTTCCACCTCGACAAAGTGCTCGTGGCGGTCGTCGATCAGCGCAATGCGCTCGTCGGGACGTTCGTTGCCGTCCACCGTCACGCGGGTTACCTGCCCGGAGGGTTCGCCGATGCGCCTGACGGTGATGTGGTAAACCGTGTCATGAAAGCGGTAGTGAATTTTGTAGCCATCCCAATCGGCCGGGACACAGGGTGCAATGCGCAGATGATCCGCTTCCCGCTGCAGCCCCAGCAGGGTTTCCACGGTCAGCCGGTACATCCAGCCCGCCGCCCCGGTGTACCAGGTCCAGCCACCGCGGCCGATGTGGGGCGACACGCCATAGATGTCAGCGCACATAACGTAGGGCTCAACCTTGTAACGTTCAATCGATTCAGGCGTGCTGCCGTGGTTTACCGGGTTGAGCATGGCGAAAAACTCCCACGCGCGCTCGGTGTCGCCCAGCATGGCAAACGCCATCGTGGCCCAGATTGCGGCATGAGTGTATTGGCCGCCGTTCTCGCGCACGCCGGGGATATAGCCCTTGATATAGCCGGGTTCCAGGTCTGATTTGTCAAAGGGCGGGTCGAGCAGCTGAATGATCTGTTTGTCGCGCCGCACCAGGTGCTTATCGACCGCCATCATCGCCTGGTGGGCCCGCTGCGCGTCGCCACCTTTCGAGATCACCGACCAGCTCTGGCTGATCGAGTCGATCCGGCATTCATCGTTACTGCTCGAACCCAGCGGGGTGCCGTCATCAAACCAGGCGCGCCGATACCAGCTGCCATCCCAGGCCTCGGCCTCGATGTTGCTGCGCAGCTGTGTTGCCTGGGTGCTGCACAACTCGGCCAATGCCTGATCATGACGGTCGCGGGCCAGGCCGGCAAACAACTCAAGATTTTCGACCAGAAACCAGGCCAGCCAAACGCTCTCGCCACGCCCATCCTTGCCGACCAGATTCATGCCGTCATTCCAGTCGCCGCAGCCCATCAACGGCAAATGATGAGTGCCGAACTTCAGCCCGTACTTGAGCGCACGCACGCAGTGCTCGTACAGGCTGGCAGTCTCGGGCGAGCATTGCGGCTGGTCGTAGTAGGCCTCCTCCTGCGCATACAACTCACGCCCTTCCAGGAAATGGACGGGCTCGTCGAGCACGCCGGTATCGCCGGTTGCCCGCACATAGCGGCAGGTAGCATACGGCAGCCACAGATAGTCGTCGGAAAAATGGGTGCGCACGCCCTGTCCGTTGGGTGGGTGCCACCAGTGCTGCACATCGCCCTTGAGGAACTGGCGACCGGCGTGCCGAAGCAGTTGTTTACGGGCGAGCCATGGTGTGGTGTGGATCAGCGCCATGGTGTCCTGTAGCTGATCGCGAAAACCATAGGCGCCACCAGACTGGTAGTAGCCGCTGCGCCCCCAGAGCCTGCACGACAGGGTCTGGTAAACCAGCCAGCCGTTGGCCAACACGTTCAGTGCCACATCTGGTGTGTCGACATTGACCGCGCCCAGAGTGCGATTCCAGTATTCCCATACTGCTTCGAGTGCCAGCCGCGCGCCCGCGTGCCCGCCGAATTGCTGGATGAGATGCCGCGCTTCATCGGCGTTGCCTGCCGCCCCGAAGATGAACACGATCTCGCGTTCCTGGCCCGCGTCGAGCTCGATCCCGGCCTGGATCGCGGCGCACGGATCGAGGCCGGCCCCGGTCCGGCCCGACAGACGTTTCCGGCGCATGCCCGCCGGTGTCGCGAGGGCGCCGTTGCGACCAATAAACTCGGTGCGGTTGCCGCTTACCGACTGATTGCGTTCGCTGGCCTGAGCGAACACCACCCGGTTGGCACATTCGTGACCGTAGGCATTGCGCGCGAACAGTGCACCCGAGTGCAGATCGACCTCGGTAACGATGTGCATCAGGTTGGCATGCCGCCACTCACCGAGCACCAGCTCCCAGTAACCGGTGAGTGACAGCCGGCGCATGCGTTTTGACGGGTTACGCAGCTTGATCACCAGGAACTTGACCGGCGCATCCATGGCCACGTAGGTGAACAGCTCCGAGGCGATGCCGGCTTCAACGTGCTCGAATACGCTGTAGCCAAAGCCGTGCCGGCACACGTAGCCGGAGCGGCCGCGGGCGGGCAGTGGTGTCGGTGACCAGAACGCGCCGGTTTCTTCGTCGCGAATGTACAGTGCTTCGCCGGTGCTGTCGGAGACCGGGTCGTTGTGCCAGGGGGTGAGGCGAAATTCATGGGCGTTTTCCACCCAGGTGTAGGCGCTGCCGCTTTCGCTGA
>JAWOAO010000225.1:0-4667 GCA_046498485.1 Marinobacter sp.
TGATTGCCGACCTGCAATTCCAGCCCTTACGGACCCTGGCCCGGGCCGGGCTCAAACCGGAACCGGGCGTCAGCAGCTTCTATCCAACCCTGGAGGCGGCGCTCAATGCGGTCGCTGCCCGGCGCACCGCCCCGCTGATGGTGTAGGCCTAAAAGGACCAATGCAGCTGCAGATTGCCCCCGCCAAAGCCGACTTTGTGCAGATAGAACGTTGGGTTCAGGGTCAGCACCGCCTGATCGATGGCCGATAACCGGATTTCAATGGGCAGCGCCAGTTTGCCGGTAAACCCGGTGTGTCGGCGGTGCTGACCGTGCTCGAAAGATTGCCGGATATCCGGCGCGCTCAGGTAAACGCCCGGACTTAAGGTCGTGCTTGGTGTGAGGCTGAGTGTGACTTCCCCGAACACAGTCGGCTCCCGGCGCCGAATGTCGCCCTGATCGTTCAGCGCCCGCCCGAAAAATCCGGTTTCGTCCAGTTGCAGCCAGGCCAGTCCGGCGGTTGGCAACAGTCGATGGCTGGTCAGGGTTGCTGTGCCCCGGGCCTGAATATGATCCCGGTCAAACCGGGTTGTTACGTCTCCATCAGGCTCCTGCAGCCAGTAGTTCCGGCGCGTGCGCTCGCCTTCAAGGTGCAGGCCAAACAGCCAGTCGCCGGCTCTTTGCCGGTGCGTGATGGCGGCCCGCTGGCTGTCGTTGCTGACCGTCAGCGCCTGTGACTGGCTGACAAAGCGGGAGTCGGGTGACAGGTTGACCGAAAGGGTGGTGCCCTCAGTCGCCGTGTCGCCCTGCCGGTGCCATTGCAGAAACCAGGACCGGGGCTCGCTGGCAAACCGGTCGGAGCTATCGGTTTTGTCATTGAAGTAGTAGTCCGGCAGAATCAGGCTGGCATGTAGCCAGTTGCGCTCGGTCAGGTGATGACGGGCACTGAGGTAAATGTCGGATTCGGCCTTGTCTGAAAACACATCACCCTGCAGCCAGATTTCAGTTCGCTTGCCCATAGTTTGCCGAAAGCCCACCAGCTGTCGTTGGTAGGCGCCGTCCAGGTCCTCTCCGCGCTGAATATCGAGCAGGAACCCGTTGTGGCCTTCACCAAAAGCAAAGTCCTGCCGGAACCGAAAGTCGAACAAAAGTCGCCGGCTGCTGACGCTGCCGCCGGTGCCACGAATGCCGTTATCGGTGGCCGAGGGCAAGGTCTGGCGATGGCGGAAGGTCAATTCATGCAGAAAGCGTTCGGTGTCATAGGCTTCATCCCGACCAAGAACCACCGCATCGGAGCGCCAGGGCTGGGCAACGTGGGCAGGGCTGGCCACGGCTGTCGTTGTTATGGCGCCGGCCAGCAGGATCGCCATCCAGCGATAACCAACAGCAGGCAGGTTGGTTTTATTCATGATCAGAGGTCACGTTCCCGTGGAGCTTTGTTTTATCCTAGGAACAACACTGACTATTCGCAAAAAAGGACCCGCATGCTGCCGTTTCGCATTATTGATCGACTGAAGTTCATCCTGGAGCGCCAGCTGGTCAAAGGCGCCGGCTTTCAGTTGCTGGTGGTGGGGCTGTTTATCGGCCTGATTTCCCTGGTGGGCGGGTTGCTGGTGGTACCTCAAGGCGGCGAGTTTGACGATCCGGGGGCCGCGGTCTGGTGGGCATTTTTGCGGCTGACCGATCCCGGCTATCTGGGTGACGATGTCGGCACCTGGCAGCGCATCATCTCGACCCTGCTGACGATTCTGGGCTACGTGGTGTTTATGGGTACGCTGGTGGCCATTCTGACCCGCTGGCTGATTGCCAAGATGGCAGAGCTTGAGCGCGGCTTGACGCCGGTAACCCTGAAGAATCACTTCGTGGTTCTTGGCTGGACGCCGCAGACACCGCCGCTGGTGGCTGAGCTGTTCGGCTCATCCGGCCGCATGCAGCGTTTTCTGGAAAAACACGACACCCAGAAGCTGCGGCTGGTGGTGTTGGCGCAAGAAGCCAGCGCCGCGCAGCTCCATGAACTGATGAGCGAGCCGGGCGTGGGCCGGCGTGCTCGTGAAGTGATCTTGCGCAGTGGCTCGGCGATTCAGCCCGATGCTCTGCACCGGGTGGCGTGCCTGGATGCCGCGGCGGTGATTGTGCCCAGTCAGGTGCACGATGCCGGCAGCCTGGTGACCTCCGATGTGGAAACCGTCAAGGCGCTGTTATCGATTGCCGCCCAGGCCCGGCATCTGAATGCACCGCTGCCGTTTGTGGTGGCCGAGATTCAGGACATGCGAAAACTGTCGGTGATCGAGCGCGCTTATCCGGGCGCGGTGGAAGTGGTGGCCGGCGATGCCACCATCAGCCGGCTGATGGTGCAGAACGTGCTTCACCCCAATCTGTCGGAGGTCTACAACGAACTGCTGACCGCCGGTGAGGGTAACGAGATTTTTGTGCGTGGTGGCGAAACCGCCGAGGGCCTGACGTTGGCGGAACTGGCGAGCCAGAGGCCTCAGGCGATTGTTCTGGGTTTGCTGCAACCCGCCGCCGGCAAAGGTTGGACGGTGAATTTGCTGGCGCCCTCAGACACCCTCATCCGCAACGAAGACCGGGTGGTCTTGCTGGCCAGCGATTACCGGCACACCGGAGCAGACCCGAAAGCCGAACCGCTCGCCAGCATCAAGCGAGGGCTGGCTCAGCCGGTCAAGCGCAGTGCGCCCGGTAGCCATCGGGTGCTGGTGCTGGGCTGGAACCGCCGGGTACCCAGCCTGTCTGCAGAATTTGGCAGTTATGGCGGTCGCCATTTTGAGCTGGATATGGTGTCTGCCATACCGCTGGAGGAACGCCAGCGGGAGATTGCCCGTTACGGCGTTGATCTGGGCAGGATTAACGGTCGCTTGCTGGAAGCGGATTACATGGTGGAAGAAGACCTCAGAAAGCTGGACCCCGCCAGCTACGATACCGTGATGCTGCTGAGCAGCGACCGTATCGGTTCCGGTGAAGAGGCCGACGCCCGGGCCATGGTGGGTTACCTGCAGCTGGAGGATATTCTGGCGGAGTCACTGCACCGGCCGCAAATCATCATGGAGCTGAGTGATCCCGACAACCGGCACCTGCTGTATGGCCACCAGAGCGAAATGCTGATCAGTCCGATGATTCTCAGTCACGTTCTGGCGCAGGTCGCGCTGCGCCGCGAATTGCGGGTGGTGCTGGATGAGTTGTTCACCGCGGGTGGTGCGGAAATTCAGTTCCGTGACCCCCATGATTACCCGCTGCCGGCCAGCGCGGATTTCCAGCTGCTGGAGAAAATTGTTGCCGTCAGAGGGGGGGTAGCCCTGGGTGTGTTTCGTGCCAGGGCTGACGAGCGTGGCCGCCACCTGCAGATGAACCCTCCTCGCAAGCAGTATCTGGATTTGCGGGAGGGCGATCAGCTGCTGGTGATGTGCCAGAGCTGAGTGACTGTGCAACGTGATCCCTACTCAATAGTGTCCAGCAATGCGCCCATAATGTCGTCCATGACGACAAAGCCGCGGAGTTCATTATCTGAGAGCACCAGGAGCCGCTTGACCCGATGCTTTGTCATCAGGCGGGCAGCATGCCTGAGGGCCAGGTTCTCGCCAACACTGATCACTGGCTTGGCGCACACGTCGTAGACGTTGAGCAGGTCAATGTCGCCGTCTTCCGCAATCACTGAACTGAGCACGTTGGTGTAGGTGATCAGGCCCCAGGCGTCGTGCTCGTTCTGCCGATCCACAACCAGCGATTTCACGTTATGACGCTTCATCAGCGACAGTGCTTCACGCAAGGTTGCGAAGGCCGAAATCTTGATGATGTCAGTCACCATCACATCTTTGACCAGCTTCATGGGCTGCCTCCGATCAGAGTGAGTCTTTCATGTGTTGTTCGAATTTTTCGACCTGGGCCAGGTCAATGCCGCCCAGGTGCTCCAGGGGAACGGTAAAGATGAGCCCCTGTGAGTCTTTGGGGTCGGGCATGATGATCTTCTGCAGGGCTTTGAGGACATCCAGAGACAGCCCTTTTTCAAGTACCATCAGCAGGACGCTCTGGCTACCATCGTAGGTGAGGCCGAAGAACGTCTTCCTGGCGGTATTGCTGATGCCTCGCCCAGACATGACGGTAACGCCGCCGGCACCGAGTTCACGGGCAGCATCGATACATTCCTGTTCCTGAGCTTCCGGAACAATAGCGACCAGCGCGGAAAATTTCATGGGTACACCTCTTTACGATCTGCCAGCCATTGCATGGCAATGGCATACAACATCACGGTAACAATAGGAAAGATAGAAGCGAAAGCAATCAGCCCGAAACCGTCAATCAGGATGTTCCGGCCCTCAATGTTGGTGGCCAGGCCAATGCCCAGTGCCGTCACCAGAGGCACGGTGACCTCAGACGTGGTGACCCCGCCCAGGTCGTAGGCCAGGGCAACAATGTACCTGGGTGCCAGGGCGGTGAGGATGATCACCACTGTATAGCCGCCCATGATGTAGTAATGCATGGAGCCACCCACGATGAGCCGGTGCACACCGATGCTGATGCCGATGGCCACGCCAAGGGCAACCAGCAGTCGAATCGTATTGCCATTGATCCGCCCGGTGGCGGCTTCTTCGGCTTGTTTGCCGATGGATAAAAACCAAGGACCTTATGATGTCCTCATGGCTTATAGCGGGGGAAAGGATTCAACCTACACTATGC
>JAWOAO010000269.1:0-4269 GCA_046498485.1 Marinobacter sp.
CAGTCATTGATCGCCAGAGGCTCCTCAGCCATGGCTTGGGTCATGGCGGAGAGAACGGTGTTCAGATCGCCGCGCATGGCCAGATCGGCCGGTCGCAGTTTGTTGAGCTCGGCGCTGTCGGCATCGATGTGGATCAGCCGGGCATTGGGCGCAAAGGTGTCCAGCTTGCCGGTGGCCCGGTCGTCCAGGCGGGCACCAATCACCAACAACAGATCACACTCGTCCACCGCCTTATTGGCCGCCCGGGAGCCGTGCATGCCGAGCATGCCCAGATTGTACGGGTTGTTCTTGCCAGGGTTGCCGATGCCCTTGAGCGTAACCACGCCGGGTATCGCGGAGGCGTTCGCGAAGCTGCGGAAACGGTCTTCAGCGCGGGCCAGCGAAACGCCGCCGCCACTGTAAAGCAGAGGCTTCTTTGCAGCGCGCAGCATGGTCATGGCGCGGGCGATATCCGGACAGTCGGCTTCAGGTTCTGACGCCGTCGTCAGGGCCGGCGTGGCCACCTCGGCCAGCAGCATGTTCTTCGGGATATCAATCCACACCGGCCCGGGTCTGCCACTCCGGGCCAGCGTAATGGCTGCTTCCATGATCGCGGGCAGGGCGTCTGCGTCGTCCACCAGGTAGCTGTGTTTCACGATGCCGAGGGTCATGCCCAGAATGTCGGTTTCCTGAAAGGCATCGGTGCCGATCAGGCCCGAGGGTACCTGCCCGGTGATGACCAGCATCGGGGTGGAATCCATGTAGGCATTGGCCACGCCGGTGATCAGGTTGGTGGCACCGGGGCCGGAGGTGGCGATGCACACCCCGATCTGGCCGCTGGCACGGGCATAGCCGTCGGCGGCCAGGGCGCAGGCCTGCTCGTGCCGGCACAGCACGTGTTCCACACCAACAGCATCCACCAGCGCGTCATACAGCGGCATGATGCAGCCGCCCGGATAGCCGAAAACCGTGCTGATGTTGTGGCGATGGAACGCTTCAAGAATGTGCTGTGCGCCGTTCATGGTCGTTTTTCCCTTTTTCTTTGCCGCAAAAAGAAACCCCCGGGACCTTGCGGTGCCGGGGGTTTCTGGTGTCTTTGTCAGGTTGTCGCTATCTCACCCGCATGTCCACGCAAAAGCCCCCGGACGGTACCACGACCACCAGGACCAGCTTTACAAGGACGACCACTGCGTTGAGCTTCATAAAATCGACGGTCTGCTCTGAATTGATTTAACGAATGTGTGTAGAATCTAACCCACCTTTAAAGGCGGTTGCAAGTGTTTGCTGCCGGCAGTTTAACCAGGCCCGAGACATCCGGGCTGTCGGCGTTACCAACAAGAATTGTTCCGTGGTGAGTGATACATGTCGAAAGTAAAGTTGGGATCTCTCGGGTTATCTTTGCTCGTCCTGGTGGTTATCGTGATCTGGATGGCCACCGGTGACCTGAAAATGGCCAGTGATGAGGCCCCCGCAGAGCCGAAGCAGGAAGAACCGGCAATCACCCGGGTAGAAGTGGCGGCGCTGCAGGCAACCAACTACCAGCCGATCATGAAACTGCAGGGGCAGCTGGAGCCCTGGCAGGCGGTTATGGTGAGTGCCCGGGTGGCGGGAACGGTCGAGCGTTTACAGGTACAGCTGGGTGATCAGGTAAAAGCCGGCGATGCATTGCTGACACTTTCTACCGATGGGCGTGATGCCGTGCGCGAACGCTGGCGGTCAAATATCCGCAAACTGGAAGCCGACCTGTCCGCAGCCCGTCAACTGCGGGCAAGGAATCTGGCGGCCGAAACCGACGTTCTGGGCCTGCAGAGCGAGTTATCTGCCGCCCGGGCGGAGCTGGCCGCGGCCGAGCTGGCGGTGCAGCACTTGAAGCCCGCCGCCCCCTTTGATGGTGTGGTCAACCGTCGGGAAGTGGATCCGGGCGCGCTGGTACAGGTCGGGACGCCGTTGTTTGAGGTGGTTCAGATCGACCGGCTCAAGGCGAGCGGACGCATTCCCCAGCAAACGGTCAGTGGAGTGGAACCGGGGCAGGCGGTTGAGATCAACTTGCTGGACGGCACCCGACTGGCTGGCATTGTCAGTTTTGTGGCCAGCGCGGCAGACTCGGAAACCCGCAGTTTTGCCGTCGAGGTGGTGGTCGAAAATCCGGAGCTGAAGCGGGCGGCGGGCGGTACCGCCAGTGTCAACATTCGTCTGCCGGAACAGAATGCCATCTTTATCTCGCCGGCCTACCTGAGTCTGGATGATGACGGCCGGCCGGGTGTGAAGTACGTGGATGACAACGACAAGGTCGTCTTTCAGACTGTGCAGCTGCTCAACGTGGCCACCGAGGGCGCCTGGGTATCCGGCCTGCCGGACGAAATCCGTCTGATTACCCGCGGTGGCGGGTTCGTTGCGGAAGGTGAGACGGTCGAGCCTGTCGACCGCTCAGACCAGAGGGGCTGACCAGCATGAGAGCCCTGATCTCGGCGGCCATGGACCGCAGTCGTACCACCCTGTTGCTGTTCCTGTTTCTTGTGCTCGGCGGCATGGCGGCGTACCAGGCGATTCCCAAGGAATCGAATCCGGACGTCACCATCCCCATGATCTACGTATTGATGACACTGGACGGCATCAGCCCGGAAGACTCCGAGCGCTTGCTGGTGCGGCCCATGGAGCAGGAGCTGCGTGCGCTGGAAGGCATCAAGGAAATGCGCAGCACCGCGGCCGAAGGCCATGCCTCGGTAATGCTGGAGTTTGATGCCGGTTTTGATTCGGACAAGGCGCTGCAGGATGTTCGGGAAAAAGTCGACACCGCCCGCAACAAACTGCCCCGGGAAGCCGATGAGCCCCGGGTGCATGAAATCAACATATCGCTGTTCCCGGTGCTGTCGGTGGGGCTGTCCGGACCTTTGTCCGAGCGCGAGCTGATCACCATTGCCCGCCGGCTGCAGGACGCTATCGAAGCCATTCCGGAAGTGCTCGAGGTAGAAATCGGTGGCGATCGGGAAGACCTGCTGGAAATCGTGGTGGACCCCCAGGTGCTGGAAAGCTACGGCATCGATTTTGACCAGCTGGCCTCGCTGGTCACCCGCAACAACCAACTGGTTGCCGCCGGCTCCCTGGACACCGGTAACGGCCGTATGGCGCTGAAGGTACCCGGGGTGATCGAAAACATCGAAGACGTGATGTCGATGCCGGTCAAGATAGACGGTGACACGGTCGTCACCTTTGGTGATGTGGCCATGCTGCAGCGCACCTTCAAAGACCCCACGGGCTTTGCCCGGATCAACGGTGAGCCAGCGCTGGTGCTGGAGGTGTCCAAACGGTCCGGTGCCAATATCATCGAAACCATTGAGCAAATCCAGCAGCTGATTGACCAGGCCCGCCCGAAACTGCCGGATACGCTGGACATCCGTTACATCATGGATCAGTCCGAAGAAGTGAAGGATATCCTGTCAGACCTGCTGAACAACGTACTGACGGCGATTGTGCTGGTCATCATTGTGGTGATCGCCGCCATGGGGCCGAGATCTGCCTTGCTGGTGGGGCTGACCATTCCCGGCGCCTTTCTCACCGCTATCCTGGTGATCTGGAGCATGGGGGTCACGCTCAACATTGTGGTGCTGTTCAGTCTGATTCTGGTGGCTGGCATGCTGGTAGACGGGGCCATTGTGGTGTCCGAGCTGGCAGACCGTAACCTGAGTGATGGCCAGTCGGTGAAAACAGCGTGGGTGGAAGCCGCATCCCGTATGGCGTGGCCGATCATCGCCTCGACCGCGACCACTCTGGCGGTGTTCGTACCGCTGCTGTTCTGGCCCGGTGTGGTAGGCGAGTTCATGAAGTTCCTGCCGATGACCGTGCTGATCTGCCTGATTGCCTCGCTGGCCATGGCACTGGTGTTTTTGCCGGTGCTGGGCAGTGTGAGTGGCGGTAAACGCGCGCACCAGGATGCCTCAGAGAGCCGATTTGTAACAGGCTACCGCAAAGTGCTGGCTGCTCTGTTGTCCCGCCCCGGGCTGACGTTGCTGGGCTCTGTGGTGCTGATCGTGGTTATCTACGCCGCCTACGGGCGCTTTAATCATGGCGTCGAGTTTTTCCCGAGTGTCGAGCCGGATTCCGCCCAGGTGCAGGTGCGTGCCCGTGGCGATCTGTCGGTGTGGGAACGGGACGAAATTGTCCGAAAGGTCGAGCAGCGCCTGCAGAACATGCCGGAAGTCAGGGCGCTGTACGCGCGCTCCATGCTGTCCACCAGCACCCAGATGGCACCGGATGTGATTGGCGTGTTGCAGTTCCAGTTCAATGACTGGT
>JAWOAO010000415.1:0-5368 GCA_046498485.1 Marinobacter sp.
CCGAGCATCCGCTTGCGGGAACTTTTCGAAGGTGAACCGGGGGATTTTGGTGACCACATAATCGATGCTTGGCTCAAAAGAGGCCGGGGTCACACCGCCGGTGATTTCATTTTGCAGCTCATCCAGGGTGTAACCCACGGCCAGCTTGGCTGCCACCTTGGCAATCGGGAAGCCGGTGGCCTTGGAGGCCAACGCAGACGACCGGGACACCCGCGGGTTCATCTCGATGACCACCATGCGGCCGGTTTCCGGATCTATGCCGAACTGAACGTTGGAACCACCGGTTTCCACACCAATCTCACGCAGCACCGCCAGTGAGGCGTTGCGCATGATCTGATATTCCTTGTCGGTAAGGGTCTGGGCCGGCGCTACGGTGATGGAGTCACCGGTGTGTACGCCCATGGCATCAAAGTTTTCGATGGCGCAGACGATGATGCAGTTGTCATGCTTGTCACGGACAACCTCCATCTCATACTCTTTCCAGCCAATCAGGGATTCGTCGATCAGCAGCTCATTGGTTGGGGAAAGGTCCAGACCACGGGTGCAGATTTCTTCGAACTCGTCCTTGTTGTAGGCAATACCGCCGCCGGAGCCGCCCATGGTAAAGGACGGACGGATAATGCAGGGAAAACCGATGTCTTTGGTCGCTTCCCAGGCTTCCGCCATGGAGTGGACAATCGTAGCGCGCGGGCATTCCAGACCGATTTTGCGCATAGCCTTGTCGAAGCGGTTGCGGTCTTCGGCTTTGTCGATGGTATCGGCGTTGGCCCCGATCATTTCCACGCCATGTTTGTCCAGAACACCGTGTTTTTCCAGGTCCAGCGCACAGTTCAGCGCAGTCTGGCCCCCCATGGTGGGCAACAGGGCATCCGGCTGTTCTATCTCGATGATCTTTTCGACCGTTTCCCAGGTGATGGGCTCGATGTAGGTGGCATCGGCCATGGCCGGATCAGTCATGATGGTGGCCGGGTTGGAATTCACCAGGATAACCCGGTAGCCCTCTTCCCGCAGGGCTTTACAGGCCTGCGCTCCGGAGTAATCGAATTCGCACGCCTGCCCGATCACGATGGGGCCAGCGCCCAGGATCAGGATGCTTTTGATGTCGGTACGTTTTGGCATGTCTTGGTAAACCTGTCAGCAACTTTTGAATTCTTGCAGCGCAAAACGCGGCGCCTGCGTGTTATCCGTGGTGATCTGCTATCAGGCAGACCGTACTTGCATCAACCGGATGAACTCGTCAAACAGGGGCGCCACGTCGTGAGGACCGGGGCTGGCTTCCGGGTGGCCCTGGAAGCTGTAGGCCGACTTGTCGGTCCGGCGGATCCCCTGCAGGGTGCCGTCAAATAATGACTTGTGAGTGGCCTGAACACTCGCGGGCAAGGTTGATTCATCGACCGCAAAACCGTGGTTTTGACTGGTGATCATCACCGTTCCTTTCGCCAGATCCTGCACCGGATGGTTGGCACCGTGATGGCCGTGGCCCATCTTCAGGGTCTTGGCACCACTGGCCAGGGCCAGCAATTGATGCCCCAGGCAGATGCCGAACACCGGAATCTCGGTTTCGAGCACGTCTTTGATCGCCGTGATGGCATAGTCGCAGGGCTCGGGATCACCCGGGCCGTTGGACAGGAAGATACCGTCCGGATTCATCGCGAGCACGTCCGCCGCCGGCGTTTGTGCAGGCACCACCGTGATGTCGCAGCCTCGGGCCGCCAGCATGCGCAGGATGTTGTACTTTACGCCGTAGTCCCAGGCCACCACTTTGAACCTGGGCTCAGTCTGCTCACCGTAACCGGAGGCCAGATCCCATTCGGTCTGGCTCCACTGGTACGCCGTGGTGCAGGTCACTTCTTTTGCCAGATCCATGCCCTTGAGGCCTGGAAAGGCCCTGGCCAGCTCCAGAGCACGCTCGGCGGTGGCGGTGGCGCCCGCGACGACGGCGCCGTTCTGGGAACCCTTGTCCCGGAGGATGCGGGTCAGCCGGCGGGTATCGATGTCAGCAATGCCAACAATGTTGTTGCTTCGCAGGTAGTCGTCGAGACTGCCCTGACTGCGCCAGCTGCTGGCCAGCAGTGGCAGGTCACGAATGATCAGCCCGGCGGCATGAATGCGGTCGGATTCTACATCTTCCTCATTCACACCGGTGTTGCCAATGTGCGGATACGTCAGGGTGACGATCTGGCGCGAGTAGGACGGATCGGTCAGGATTTCCTGATAGCCGGTCATGGCAGTATTGAACACTACCTCGCCGCTGGTTTCTCCGTCTGCGCCAATGGCGGTGCCGTAAAAAAGGCTTCCGTCTGCGAGTGCAAGGATTGCTGGTGTACTCAAGGCTTGTATCCTCATCAAGTGGCGTAAGTTCGTCACGAACAGGAACGCAAGCGCATATTCAGGTTGCAAAAAAGCGAGACAGAGTCTTAACCCGGTCCCGCTTTCTTATAAACTTTTCAAAGGTACGCTTGGTGCAGTTAAATCGCCTCATTGTAAGAAATCTGGCGATTTTTGTCCACGATCATTAACCCTTCAGGCTTAAAACGTCCTGCATGTCATACAAGCCGGCCGCTTTACCGTCGAGCCATAACGCGGCGCGCATGGCGCCTTTGGCAAAGGTCATCCGGCTGCTGGCCTTGTGGGTAATTTCGATGCGCTCGCCTTCAGTGGCAAACAACACGGTATGATCCCCCACTACATCACCGGCACGAATGGTTTCAAAGCCGATTTCCTTGCGGGTGCGCTCGCCGGTAAAACCCTCGCGACCATAAACGGCACATGCTTTCAGATCTCGACCCAGCGCATCGGCGACCACTTCGCCCATCCGTAAGGCGGTGCCGGAAGGCGCGTCTTTCTTGTGGCGGTGATGGGCCTCAATGATTTCGACATCGTAATCATCGCCCAGCGTTGCCGCGGCGGTTTTCAGGAGATTAAGCACCACGTTGACGCCCACACTCATGTTGGGCGCGAAAACCACCGGGATGGATTCTGCCGCCAGGGCCAGCTGGCCTTTTTCGGCATCGGTCAAACCGGTGGTGCCAATAACCAGCATTTTACCGTTGGCTTTGCAGAACTCCGCGTTTTCCAGGCTCAGATCCGGAAAGGTAAAGTCGACCAACACGTCAAAGTCGTCTTTCACCTCTGCCAGACTGCCGGCCATGGCCACACCGGTCTTGCCGACGCTCGTCATTTCGCCGGCGTCGGCGCCGATCAGGCTGCTGCCCGGCTCGACTACCGCCGCACCGAGCTCCAGCCCTTCGGTACCCTCTACCGCCTCGATCAGCACCTTACCCATGCGCCCGGCGGCGCCGATGATTGCTATCCTCATCTGCCTGCCCTCAGAATTTCATTTCGTCAAAGAAGCTTTTCACGCCCACAAACCAGGAGGTTTTCTTCGGCGCATGGTGATCGCCGGCGCTTCCGTCCAGCGTTTGCTGGAGCTCACTCAACAGCTCTTTCTGGCGCTTGGTCAGATTGACCGGCGTTTCAATCGTCACCCGGCACAGCAAGTCTCCAGCCGGACCACCGCGAACCGGGCTGACGCCTTTGTTACGCAGGCGGAAAAGTTTGCCGGTCTGGGTTTCCGCCGGAATTTTCAGCTTAACCCGACCATCGAGGGTCGGCACTTCCAGCTCGCCGCCCAGGGCTGCATCGACGATGCTGATGGGCACCTCACAGTACAGGTTACGACCATCACGGGTGAAGATAGAGTGCTCGCGCACCGCCATCTGCACATACAGGTCGCCCGGAGGCCCACCGTCTACACCCATCTCACCTTCGCCGGACAGGCGAATGCGATCGCCGGTATCCACGCCCGGGGGCACTTTCACAGACAAGGCTTTCTCCTGCCTTACCCGACCCTGACCATGACAGGCCTTACACGGATTCTTGATGACCTGGCCGGCGCCCCGGCAGGTAGGACAAGCCTGCTGTACGGTAAAGAAACCCTGCTGCATCCGCACCTGCCCCATACCCTGACAGGTACCGCAGGTTTCGGGGCGAGAGCCTTTCTCGGCGCCGCTGCCATCGCAGGTATCACAGGCTTTATGGCCGGGAATGTTGATCTTGACGGTTGTGCCCTTGACCGCTTCTTCCAGGTCAATCTCAAGGGTGTAACGAAGATCGGCACCACGGGTAGTTCGACCACGACCGCCTCCGCCGCCCCCGAAAATATCACCGAACACATCGCCGAAAATATCGGAGAAGCTGCCATTACCACCGCCACCAAAACCACCGCCGGCCTGACCGTCTACTCCGGCGTGGCCGAACTGGTCGTAGGCCGCGCGTTTGCTGGAATCGGCCAGGATTTCGTAGGCTTCGCTGGCATCTTTGAACTTGTTATCGGCGTCAACATCATCCGGGTTGCGGTCCGGATGGTATTTCATCGCAAGCTTTCGGTACGCCCGCTTAACGTCCTTCTCGTCCGCATCCCGGGACACCCCGAGTATTTCGTAATAATCGCGCTTGGCCATGCTTTAAAACCCTGTTTTATAACGAGGGAAACGCGAGTCTTGCTCGCGTTTCCCCAACTGCCTGATGTACTTCGGATTTACTTCTTGTCGTCACCTTTGACTTCTTCAAACTCGGCGTCGACAGCGTCATCCGCTTTCTGGGACTGGGCTTCATCTTGCCCGCCCGCCTGCTGCTCCTGCGCAGCCTGGTCCGCGTACATCTTCTGAGCCAACTCGGAGGACACCTCGGTAAGCTTCTGAGTCTTGCTATCGATGGCATCCTTGTCGGAACCGGTCAACGCTTCTTCGAGGTCTTTGATGGCAGCCTCGATAGACTCTTTCTCGCTGTCAGTGACCTTGTCGGCCGCATCGGTCAGGGTCTTGCGCACGGCATGGACCATGGCATCACCCTGGTTACGGGCCTGCACCAGTTCCTCGAACTTGCGATCCTCATCGGCGTTGGCTTCGGCGTCACGAACCATCTTTTCGATTTCATCATCGTTCAGACCGGACGAGGCCTTGATCACGATGGACTGCTCTTTACCGGTGGCCTTGTCTTTCGCAGACACGTTCAGGATACCGTTAGCATCGATGTCGAACGTCACTTCAATCTGCGGTACACCGCGCGGAGCCGGCGGAATGTCAGCCAGATCGAAACGGCCGAGTGACTTGTTCTGGGTCGCCTGTTTGCGCTCGCCCTGAACCACGTGGATGGTTACAGCCGTCTGACTGTCGTCCGCGGTGGAGAAGGTCTGCGACTTCTTGGTCGGGATCGTGGTGTTCTTGTCGATCAGCGGTGTTGCCACACCACCCATGGTAACAACGAATTCCTGATCAGACGGCAGGCCTTGCATGTCAATCTGCCCATTCTGTGGTGTGCGTGGGTACACCGCAGTATCACCAGTCTCCGACTCATAGAACCTTAC
>JAWOAO010000276.1:0-15725 GCA_046498485.1 Marinobacter sp.
GGGGATTCCAAGGTCCGTGATCACCGGGTTGTGATCGGATGACCGCCAGGGCCCGCTCTCGGGCCGCCCGGTCGAGTGACCATAGCCCAACGCTCTGGGCTCATCCGCGTTGATATTCCAGCTTTGCGCATTGACGACATAAGGCAGCAGCGTGTCGGAGGCGAGCACATAATCGAGAGAGCCTTTTTTACCCTGGTAACGGTAGCTGTGATGCTCGCAACGATCGGCGTCGCAGGGGTGAAAATGATGCACCAGGCTGGTGTAGCCGCCGTTGTAGAAGAGCTGCATGGGATCTTCCCGGGCATAGCTGTTGAGGTCTCCCGCAATCAGGGTGCCTGCCAGGGTATCGGGTTGTGGCAGGGTGACCAGCCAGTCGAGTAGGGCGCTGGCGGCCTGGGACCGGCGGTGGCTGAAACAGCCCTGGCCGTCTTGCTGATCGGCGTTGACCGATCGGGCGTTGCGGCAGGATTTGGATTTCAGGTGAGGCACCACCACCCGCACGGTTTGAGTGCTGCCGGGGAAACGGAACATCTGGGCGATTGGCGGTCTGTCCAGTGCACTGAAACGGCCGGGCTCTGGCCGGTTTGCTTCATCAATCGGGGTAACCCGGTCTGCACGGTATAACAGGGCGTTGCGAATGGCGTCGCTGCCATCCTGCCCGGGTGTGGCGACGAAGGCCCAGTTGGCACCAAGCTGCCGGGCTAACTCCGCCAGCGCGCTGTCGGGGCCATAACCGTCATTCTCCATTTCGGTAACCGCCAGAATGTCCGGATCCGATTGCAGGATAGCCGCCACCAGCCGTTGGCTCTGTTGCTGGAACGCGTTCGGGTTTTGTGCGCCTCGGGCGGTTGGAAACCCGCCGCCCTGACCGTCTCCATTGAAGTAGTTTTCCAGGTTCAGGGTCATCAGCCGCTGGCTGTTGTCGGATGGCCTGGCGGGCGCTTGGGGGCGCGCATTAAGGCGTTTGAGCCGGGGCTGACGGTCGGGCTGGATGCGCCACTGGCCAAAGCGGTAATCCAGAACACCTTCGATGCCGGTAATGGTATCGCCCGCACGTAGCGTATGGGGATGCTCAAGGCCACTGGCTGGCCAGGGCACCGGCTCCGGGTTGCGTATGGATTTGCCGTCGTCCAGGAGCACCCGGTGCTGATCATTTCGTTGCGACTGGCGCAGCGCTTTCGGGCCTGGCGCCAGGTATTCGGTGGCTGTCACCTGATCGGTGGCGGCCAGGGTCAGTTCGCCGAATACGGCAAGATTATAGTGGTCGATCACCGTCAGCGGGTGGCTAAACCGCACCCGCATGTTTTCCAGGGTTTCCGGTGGCTGTGACCAGGGCAGGGATACGTCGATTGGAGCCGGCAGGGCTGTGTTGCCGCATACGGTCAGTTTGCGGATGCCGACCAGCTCGGTGAGCCCGTGAAACTCCTTGACGGTGCCGGTGAGCCGGAGCCGCTGGCCCGGTTTGCCCTTGCTCAGACGGGTATAGATAAACAGGGCTTCGGAGGTGGCAGGATTCTGGTCGGTTTCGGCAGGGGCCTGTTGCAGATAAAATCCGCCGAAGCCGCCCGGGCGTCGGCTGTCCTGGGTGAGAATGCCTTCGACAGTGACGCTCTGGCCTGTCAGCGGCGACGATAAGCCACTGCCCTGCACCTGATGGATCGCAGTGGCGGGCGCACCACAAACCTCGGCCGCTGCTTGTGCGGGCACCCCGGTAACAAGCAGCAGGCTGAGAATGGCAAGTAGAATAGAAGCCGTAGGTTTGGTCACCGGGCCAGTCTAGCAGAGACCAGCGACCGCTTTGAGTGCCCGTTCACGCTTGCTGCCAAAGCCAAGCTGATCCGGGTTGGCTAATTCCAGTTGCTGTACCAGCGGATCCGGATGATTGCTGTCAAAGGTAATCCCGAGACTGGACAGGACGTAGGGTACCAGTGCGGCACGGGTCTCGGTCTGCAGTCTGTCGTGTTCCATGCCGTAGTCGTTGGCGATGATTTTTTGCTGAGCTTCGGTCAGCCGCTGATCGGGCGCAATCTCAAGAGTAACCATGCGCTGCCAGTCGTCATCTTGCTGCGCGGAATGACGGGATTTCTGGCGCAGGGCTTCCGGCCGGTCCTGGAAGCGGCTCAGGGCGAAATCCCGGAACTCGCGGTTAGCGCTACACCAGGCCCGCACGTGCCAACTGTTACCGGAACACACCAGAGAGTGAGGTTCCAGTATGCTGTCTGTCGCTTCTGGCCGGCTCAGTGAGACATAACTGGCTCTCAGCTGGCGGTGGTATCGGGTAGCCGTGACCACGGCCCGCATGGTTTGCGGAGCAATGCGCCGGGCCGGTCCCGGTACCACCGTATTGCCGGGCAGGCCCAGTTCAAGGTTGGCAAAGGTCTCACTGAGATTTTGCTGACGAGCAAGCAGATCCTGGTACTCGCCGACCTGGCCGCGGGTAACCACGGGTTTGAAGTCGGCTGCGGGCACGTAGCCTTTCAGGTGTCGGTCATACACGAGATTGCCCGGCGCGAGTTCCCGCAAGTAGGTATTGATGTCCTTGGAGGCCTGCTGGCGACCAATACCGAAACTGTGGCAGATGTGGTTGGTGGTCAGACGCCCTTCCCACAATGCGACAATTTCGATCAGGCGATAGCGAAGCAGTAAATCCCAGCGAATGGGCCAGTCCGTTTTCTTCATAACCAGGCACTCATGATCCGATTAATGGCGTGGAGTTTATGTTACCCGCTACAACCATTGTGTTCTGTTACGACACATTAATAATGTAAAACATTGTTAAACGATGTGCCACTACAGCTTTCAAGGTCTCGGCAACTCCCTAGTGGTGTAGTCAGACCATGCCTGTTTAAATACCGGCCAGCAGGCAACCTATAACGTTGCTATCTTTCTTTCTGTCATCCTGGTGTAACCCAGCTCACGGAGTCATCCATGACCCGAATGGTCGCTTCCTTTTCGGCGCTGATTCTGAGTATTGTGCTGCTGGTCAGCGGAAACGCCTTCCTGATGACTCTGTTAGGTATCCGCCTGAGTATTGAGCAGGTCTCACCCAATGTGATCGGCTGGGTTATGGTGTGCTATTCCATCGGCTTTGTGCTCGGCACTCTGTACGTCCACAAGATTATTGGCCGGGTTGGCCATATCCGGGCTTTTGCGGCGTTCGCAGCCATGGCAGCAGTAGTGTCCCTGATGTACCCGATGGCGTTGTCGATGGTGTTCTGGGCGGTGTTGCGGGTGTTGTCCGGTTTCTGTATTGCCGGTGTTCTGGTGGTCATTGAAAGCTGGTTTTCCAGCCGGGCGACCAACGCTAACCGGGGCACTCTGTTTGCGATCTACCAAATTGTTTTTTACCTGTCGGCTGCCGGTGGGCAGTTGATTGTGAACGTGGGTGATCCCGCTAATTTTCTGCCGTTTTCACTGGCGGCCATCCTGCTCACCATTGCCCTGATTCCCCTGTCTCTGACCCGGATGGAAGCACCGGTGATTGAGCAGTCGCCGCGCATGTCTTTTTTCAAATTGGGCAGAGAATCCTTTACCGGGGTGGCCGGTGCGTTGATTTGCGGGATTCTGATCGGGGGCTTCTATGCGCTTGGCCCGGTGTATGCCACTCTGATGGGGCTGGACGTAGCACGTATCTCGACCTTCATGGCCAGTGCCATTGTTGCGGCCATGTTGCTGGCCTGGCCTATGGGCCGGTTGTGCGACCGCTTTGATCGCCGCCGGGTGATGTTCTGGGTAGCCTTGTCGGGTGCCAGTGCCGCCGGTGCTGTGGCGGTTACCGGAGCCAATAATCTGGCGTTACTGACCTTGTTGGTGGGATTGTTTACCGGATTGTCGGCGACTCTTTACCCAATCGCGGTGGCGATCACCAACGACCGCATGGAAAGCAACCGTATTGTCGCAGCCAGTGCGACGCTGTTGCTGAGTTATGGCATCGGCAGTGTCATTGGCCCGATCACCATGGCGGAACTGATCAACCGGTTTGGCCCAGCGGGCCTGTTCTATGGCAATGCTGGCGTTTTGCTGTTGTTGGCGGCGATCACCAGCTATCGGATTACCCATACCGACGATGTGCCTGTGGCAGAGCAGGAGCACTTCGTGCCGGCGATGCCGGGAACTTCTTCTGTGCTGACCGAAATAGACCCACGCAACACCGAGTTCCATCAATCACCCGAAGTGGACAAAATGCAGGAAGAGTTGCGCCAGGATGGCTGACGCAACTCTCGGTTTTCCCCAATTATATTTGCACCTCAAAATCTGTTTTTATTTTAATGGTTAGCTTACTATTGGTGAATTTCCAATAAGATAAGCATTTTGCCGGTTTTCGGGGTGGCATCTGCTTGTCTCGTGCCGGATCACCATCAGGAGTGTTTAGCCATGAGAGATCAATTCCCGTTTGCCGTTGCCCGGGTAACCCGCCGCTGGCGCAAGATGCTCGATGAGCGCCTGAAAGATCTGGGCGTCACCCAGGCCCGCTGGAGCACCATGGTGTATCTGCAGAAAGGCGGCGAAGGGCTCACTCAAAGAGAACTGGCCCGGCTGATGGCGATTGAAAATCCAACTCTGGTGCGCCTGCTGGACAGCCTGGAACAGCAAGGACTGATTGAGCGGCGTGCCTGCCCGAACGATCGCCGGGCCCGGCGCTTGCATCTGACCAAGCCCGGCCTGGAATTCATGGAGGTGCTGTCGGAACGGGCTGCCACCCTGCGTGAAGAAATGCTTGAGGGGGTTTCCGACAAGGAAGTCGAGAGCGCACTCAAGGTGTTTCACAAGATTCTGGAAAACGCTGAAAAGCAGAAGTAACGATTGCACAACAATTCGATTGAGGCGCTGACCGCTCGCTACGGTGAGCGCTGGCGCTGGCTGGCGGTCCTCACCGTTGTGCTTGGCACGATGGCGACCGTGCTCAGTGCCACGGTGGTCAACGTCGCTCTGCACGACATCATGTTGGAATTCGGTATTCGCCAGGGCCAGGTGCACTGGTTGGCCACCGGTTTTATCGCGGCCATGACCACCACCATGCTGGCCTCTGCCTGGCTGCTTGACCGCTTTGGTGTGCGCCTGACATTGGGCGTGGCGATGGCCGCTTTTACCGTGATTTCCATCGTTGGCGGCTTTGCCGACACGCCTGAACAACTGATCGCGGCGCGAATTGGCCAGGGTGCCATGGCGGGCCTGATGCAGCCGATGGGCATGTATCTGGTGTTCCGGATTTTCCCCGCCGAACGTCGTGGCCAGGTTATGGGGATTTACGGCATGGGGGTGATACTGGCGCCAGCACTGGGGCCGGTACTGGGTGGTTTTCTGGTGGACCAGTTCAACTGGCGTTACGTGATGTTTGCGCCCGCGCCGGTCACCCTGCTGGGCGTGTGGATGGCGTGGCGGTTCTTGCCGTTACCGCGCTCGCGCCCGGCCCGTTATCCGCTTGACCTGATCGGTTTGCTCCTGCTCGGGACCACCATCGCGCTGACGCTCGAAACCCTGACCCGCATGCAGTCCTGGGCCGGCCAGGAAGGCCGGATTCTGTTGCAGGGCTTGCTGGCCCTGGTTTGTTTGCTGGCGTTTGTGCTGCGTGAACGCTCGGCCAGGCATCCCCTGGTCAATATCAATCTGTTGCGGCAACCGGTTTTTCTGAGTGCCACCCTTGGCGCCATGGCGCTGGGGCTGGCGTTGTTTGGATCGACCTATCTGATCCCGTTGTTCGTGCAGACGGCGCTCGGATTTTCAGCCACCGAAGCCGGCCTGCTGATGTTGCCCGCCGGTGTGGTGCTGGGCATGGTGTTTCCATTTGCCGGCCGGCTGGCGGACAAGCGCAGTGCTCGCAGCCTGGTGCTGTTTGGCCTCGTGATGTTTGCGTCGTCGGCGGTGCTGTTTGCAATGACGGGTGGCTATGCCGGTTTCGCCTGGCTGGCGTTATGGGCGGTTCTGGGCCGGATCGGCATCGGCTTCATGTTGCCGGCGTTGTCTACCGGAGCACTTAACCCGCTGGCTCCCGAACTACTCGGGGCTGGCTCCAGCACCATCAGCTTTGCCCGCCAGTTGGGTGGGGCTCTGGGCGTCAATCTGGTGGCCCTGACCATTGAATTCGGTGAGCATCAGGCCGGCGTACCAACCTTCGGTGCCTTTGCCTCTGCCTGGTGGCTGGTGGCACTCTTTGTCGCACTGGCGGCGATACCCGTCTGGAAAATGAAAGCCTGAAGTTTTTAATGGAGGCTTTTCTTGCTTCAACATGGGTTATCATCGGGGCAACGGTGGTGACGATCTGGATCACCCTGGTGAACTCCTGAGCCGAAAAACGGTCTGTGAGACACCTCCAGACTCGGGACGAATGTTGATGGGATCAAACTGATATGTGGTTAAAACGCTGTGCCGTCATTCTGATGGGCTCGATGGTCGCAATAACACCACACCTGATGGCGGCGGAAGATGACCGGGCGCCCCGGGTGCCGACGTTTGCGCTCAAAGGGGATATCGCCGGTGAGCTGCAGGTGCACACCACCCGCTATGAAGACACCTTCGCGGGTTTGGGCAATGAGCTTGCGCTCGGCTATCTCGAATTGGTGAAAGCCAACCCGGGCGTGGACCCCTGGCTGCCGGGCGAAGGCAGTGTGATCACACTGCCCCGAATGTACGTTCTGCCAGACGCTCGCCGCGAAGGCATCGTCATCAACCTTGCCGAGTACCGTCTGTACTATTACACCGATGGCGGTGTTCAGGTGTATTCGGTGGGCGTGGGCCGCGAAGAAAACCCGTCACCAGTGACCAATGCCGAAGTCACCATGGCCCTGGAGTCCCCGGCCTGGTACCCGCCAGCCAGCATTCGCGCGTCCTATGAAGCCTCTGGCGACTACCTGCCACGAATGATTCCCCCGGGCCCGGACAATCCTCTGGGCACTCATGCGCTGATGCTGAGTGAAAAAGGCTACCTGATCCACGGCACCAACAAGCGCTTCGGTGTCGGGATGCCGGTCAGCGCGGGCTGTTTCCGGATGTACAATGATGATATCTCCCGCTTCGTGTATCAGGTGCAGAAGGGCACCTCGGTGCAGGTGGTTCGTGAGCCGGTCAAAATGGGCCTGTCTGGCGGAGAAGCCTGGCTGGAAGTGCATCGCCCCCATGAAGACTATTCAGCCCAGGACCGGGATCGGCTGTGGCGGGCCGTGCTCGACCGTCTGGCAACCTTCCGGCAGCAGCATCCGGATGTGGAAGTGCAGCGGCACGCCATTGAACTGGCGGTGGATCAGGCCGATGGCATTCCAACCATGATCGGCGAACGCCTGACCCACATGGCCGCGGATAAAACCGGTGAAGATGGTGATCCGAAAGAACCAGCGGAACCGGAGCAAACTCTGTACTTTTGATTCTGGTGCCCGGATTTTCCGGGCACAGAACCACGGCGAGCCGGTTGCCGTATCATTTGTAACAACTGGCAAAAACATTTTGATCATCCTGCCCGGGAGGTCGCTATGAAGTCACACCCGCTCCATCGCCAGAGCCAGCGCAACCGGCTGAACGTCTGGTCGCTGATCTTTCTGGCTGGCGCCCTGCTGGGCCTGATCGGCCTCTCCTGGCAGGTTATTGCCCAGCAGGACTCTCCCCGTGAGGCGTTGGTGCTTACCGTTGAAGGGGCCATCGGCCCGGCCACCATGGATTACGTGACCCGCGGCATCCGCAGGGCCGAACAGGAAAATGCCGGCCTGGTGATCCTGGAAATGGATACCCCGGGTGGGCTGATGGATTCCATGCGTGAGATCATCAAAACCATTCTCGCCTCCGAAGTTCCTGTTGCCACCTATGTTTCCCCTCAGGGTGCCAGAGCCGCCAGTGCCGGCACCTACATCCTTTATGGCAGTCATGTAGCTGCCATGGCACCCGCTACCAACCTGGGTTCAGCAACACCGGTACAGATGGGTGGCCTGCCGGGTGCACCCGAGCCCGAGCCCGAGCCCGAACCAGGCACGGATGCCAAGCCGTCTGACAATGCTGACAGCGAACCCGCCGAGCCAGAAAAACGCCGCGGCGATACCGCCATGGAGCGTAAGGTTCTGGAAGATGCCGTCAGTTATATTCGTGGCCTGGCAGAACGCCATGGCCGGAATGCGGACTGGGCTGAAGAGGCGGTGCGCGAGGCGGTCAATCTGGGGGCCACCGAGGCCCTGGAATTGAACGTGATTGATGTCGTGGCGCCGGATCTGAGGTCTTTGCTGAACGCCATTCACGGCCGCACGGTGCAGCTGGCGACCGGCGAAATGGAGCTGGACACCGCCGAACTGGAGCTGGTGCGCTCGGAGCCGGATTGGCGCACCCGGCTGCTGTCGGTGATCACCGATCCAAACGTGGCCTACTTCCTGATGATTATCGGTTTCTATGGCATCATTTTTGAGTTGTCCAACCCCGGGGCCATGGTGCCGGGGGTGATCGGGGCGATCAGCCTTATTCTGGCGCTGTTTGCCTTCCAGGTGTTGTCGGTCAATTACGCCGGGCTGGCGTTGATTCTCCTGGGCCTGGCGTTCATTGTCGGGGAAGCACTGATGCCCAGCTTTGGCATGCTCGGGGTGGGCGGCATTGTTGCTTTTGTCACCGGATCAGTGATTCTGATGGATGGCAGCCACCGCGATATTTCTTTGCCCACCATCGGCGGCACGGCCGTCGTTGCCGGTGGCTTTATCCTGTGGACAGTCACCCGCTTCATTGGCCTGAGGCGAAAACCGCCGGTCATTGGCAGCCAGCACATGACACAGGAAGCGGGCGTGGCCATGGATGATTTTCAACCCGCGTATGATGAGTTCCATGGCCACGTGCAGGTCAGTGGCGAACGCTGGAATGCCCGAAGTCAGGAGGCGGTGACCAGGGGCAGCAAGGTCCGTGTAAAAGGCATGGAGGGGCTGACGCTGATGGTTGAGGTCCAATCAGAGGCTGGATCGGCCCACTAATCGATTCATCTGGAATCACTAACGGCAAATCAAGGAGGCCGTATGAACCTGGGCAACATAATCCCCTATATTGCACCGCTTGTGGTGTTACTGCTGATACTTGGTTCCGCGATCAAGATCCTGCCGGAATACGAGCGCGGCGTGGTGTTTTTTCTGGGCCGGTTTCAGGGCGTCAAAGGCCCGGGTCTGATCATTGTCATTCCCGGTATCCAGCAGATTGTGCGTGTTGATCTGCGAGTGATCACCCTGGATGTGCCCAGTCAGGACGTTATCTCCAGGGACAACGTTACGGTTCGGGTCAATGCGGTGCTGTACTTTCGGGTGGTCGATCCCGAGAAAGCGATCATCCGGGTGGAAGACTTTGGTGTGGCCACCAGTCAGCTGGCCCAGACCACGTTGCGGTCGGTGCTGGGCAAGCACGATCTGGATGAAATGCTGTCAGAAAGGGACAAGCTGAACTCCGATATCCAGGAGATCCTTGATGCGCAAACGGAAGACTGGGGTATCAAGGTGGCCAACGTGGAAATCAAACACGTGGATCTGAATGAGAGCATGATTCGCGCCATCGCCCGTCAGGCCGAAGCGGAGCGTGAACGTCGGGCCAAGGTTATCCATGCCGAAGGTGAATTGCAGGCGTCGAAAAAGCTGGTGGAAGCCGCAGAAGTGATGTCGGCCAACTCCGGTGCCATGCAGCTTCGCTATTTGCAGACACTGGCGGACATGAGTAGCAGCAATGCTTCTACGATCGTGTTTCCATTGCCGGTCGATATGATCAAGTCCTTTATGGACGGTCAGGTAACCAGGAAGCCAGACAAGCCAGACAAGCTCGATCAGTAACGATGGGGTTTTCAGACACGCACAAAAAAAGGCCGGTTTAACCGGCCTTTTTTACTAAGCGTCAGCCCTTACTTCTGGCTGGAGCGCTCCAGCATGCGACGTGCACGCTCGTTAGCTTCGTCAGCAGAGGTCTGAGCTGCGCGAGCGGCAGCCAGTGCTTCTTCTGCAGTCTGCTGGGCAGTACGAGCAGAGCTGGCAGCGCTGTTGGCAGTATTCAGAGCGTTGTTAGCGGTCTGTTCGGCGGAGCTTGCAGTTGCATTTGCTTCGTCGATAGCACCTTGACCTTGATCAGTGGTGGCACAACCTGCGGTCAGTGCAGCAGCCATTGCAAACCCGGCGATCGTCAGTTTACGCATTATCATTCCCCTTATTAGTCGTTTTATTTCCTGTGATCCGGAAGTCAGTATAGACGACTTCCTGTCAACTAGCCCGATAGGCATTGACTACCGGAGTCGTCAAACAGTGTAAAACACTCTGAGACAGAATGTTAACTAACGATACGTAAATTTTCCCGGCTTATGACAACAACTTAATACTGCGGTCATGGACGGGCTATGAGCGAATATCGTCAGGTCAGGGAACAATGCGGATGGGCGTACCGTTGTCGACCAGCGCCCATATTTCATCCATTTCTTCGTTGGTAACGGCAATACAGCCGTCGGTCCAGTCCAGTCCGGCAAAGGCGAAGGCAAGGTCGCCGACATCGTTGGGCAAGCCATGAATCATGATGCTGCCACCGGGGTTCAGCCCCCAGGCCTCGGCCAGTTCGCGGTCGCCGGGGCTTGGGTAAGAGATATGAATGGATCGGTAGAAGTCGCTGTTGGCGTTGCGCCAGTCCAGCAGGTAGTCCCCTTCAGGTGTGCGCTTGTCGCCTTCGTATAGCTTGTGCCCGACCGGATTGTCGCCCAGCGAAACCCGGTAACTCCGCACCTTTTTATCGCCACTGAGCAGGTACAGCCGGCGTTCGCCTTTGCGAACCAGTACCTGGGTTATCTCCAGGTGGTCTGCCAGCGTTGGTTCGGCCGACAGCATATCCATTCGGGTATCTGCCCGCGCCAAAAGCTCTGTGCTCTGGGCCAGAGCAGGCAGAGCGGTCAGCAAAAACGATAAAAACAGTCTCAGGATCATGGGGGCTGCGCTTCAGATTCGATGGTTAAACTTTGTTCACTGTGTTTATAACATAGCCGGCAGGGGTATTGATAAGGGGTTTTGTTACCAGAATGATTTTCGTTGCAGCCATCGGGATGGCGTCATGAATCCATCTTCAGGCCGACCTTGGTGACTCGATCCGCTTCAGTGGCTCTGGCCACCAGGGTAACCGGGCCCAGGGTAACCTTGTCGCCAATTACCGGGTGCCCTTTCGTGCGCTTGGCAAAACATTCCGCCAGGGACAGCTCGGGCGGTAATTCGTCGAATTCGATACCGTACACCTGCTCGACATCGCCGAGCAGCGCATCGCCGTTGAGCACAAAATCCCCGAAGAAGGCGCGTTCGGCCAGGTGTTTGGGCGCCTGCCGGCCACTCAGTGCCTTACCGAGGTCGGGCAGCAGGGCCGGAGTGGCGAACATGGCCACTATGTCCCCCGAAGATACCTCCAGGTCTTTGGTCGGTTGCAGGCAGAGTCGATTTCGAAACACCCCGGCGACGGCAGTGTTATCCGGCAGCCGCAGCTGGCCGAGTGGTCTTGGGGTGTCCCAGTTATTGCCTCTCAGGGAAAACAGCATCAGTTCATGATCGCCGGCTGCCGGCGCATCCAGTGGCAGTCGCCGATAGGGGTCTTCACCGGCCGGGATTTCAAGCCGGAGTTTGCGGGCCAGGGGCGCCATGGTGGTGCCCTGCACGAGCAGCGATACCAGGACAATAAAGAAGGCTGCATGGAACACCAGCTGGGCATCCGGCAGATCGGCAATAATCGGGAACAGCGCCAGCACGATGGGTACGGCGCCTCGCAGCCCGACCCAGCTGATGAAGCCCAGCTCCCGCCGGTTGAAGCCGAAGGGCCAGAGCGTGACCAGCACAGTTAACGGGCGAATCACGAAAATCAGAGCCAGTGCCAGCACCAGACCCGCACCGGCAAGCGGGATAAGGTCAGACGGGCTCACCAGTAAACCGAGCATCAAAAACAGACAAAGCTGGGCCAGCCACGCCATCCCGTCGTGAACCTGAAGGATCATCGGCATCATCCGGACATGACGGTTACCGATGATAACGCCGCTGAGGTAGATCGCCAGGAAGCCGCTGCCACCAACGGCATTGGTGGCAGAAAAAACCGCGATTCCGGCGGCGCCCACCAGGATGGGGTAGAGCGCCGGCGTCAGTCGCATCCGGTTGGCCAGCTCTACCGTGGCGAAGCCGCCCAGCACACCGGCAGCGGTACCAAGGCCAAACTGCTGAACCAGCATCACCAGCGCTGACCACAATGATCCCTGCTCCTGTTGACCGATCAGCGTAACCAGCATCAGGGTGAGAAAGATCGCCATCGGGTCGTTACTGCCCGACTCAATCTCCAGGGTTGCGCTCACCCGCTCGTTCAGGTGCAGGCCCCGGCCCTGCAGCAAGGAAAAAACCGCCGCCGCATCGGTTGACGAGATGATGGCCCCGATCAGCAGCGCCATCATCCAGTGCAGATCGAACACCCACCAGGCCACAATGGCCGCGCCGCCCGCGGTTAACGCCACGCCCAGAGTAGCCAGGACCAGCGCCGGTCGCAGGCCCACCCGGAAGGTTTCCACCCGGGTACGCATACCGCCGTCCAGCAGGATGACGGCGAGAGAAAGGTTGGCGATCAGAAAGGCCAGCTCGAAGTTGTCGAACTCGATGCCGCCTGGCCCGTCCTCACCCATTATCATGCCGACGGCAAGAAAGATCAGCAGCACCGGCATACCGATGCGACTGGATAGTGGGCTCAGAGCGATGCTGAAGACCAGCATCAGGGCGCCAATCAGGGTAAACGTGGGATCCATCAGATTCCAGACCAAAGGGGCTTGCCCGAACACGAGCCGGGGCTTATATTGCCGTAACCATTATTATGCCGGCGGGCGTAGCTCAATGGTAGAGCTTCAGGTTCCCAACCTGATGACGTGGGTTCGATTCCCATCGCCCGCTCCAGTTTTCAGTACAATGCGTTGCGCCTCAATGCAGTTTCAAACGCGGATGCATGGCGCGACTGATTTTGTCCATCAGCCAGATCACCCCGGTACGTAAAAAACCGTGCAAGGCGACCTGGTGCATCCGGTACAAAGACAGGTAGAACAGGCGTGCCACCTTCCCCTCTATGAACATGCTGCGACCGGACAGGTTGCCCATCAGGTTGCCAACGGTCGTGTAGCGGCTGAAGTTGATCAGTGAGCCGTGATCGTTGTAGACAAAGGCGATCGGCTCTTTGCCATCCAGACGATTGCACAGGGTTTTGAACAGGGCGTCTGCCTGTTGGTGTGCGGCCTGGGCCCGTGGAGGAACCGGGCGGTCTGAGTCCGGCTGCGGACAAGCCGCGCAGTCGCCAAAGGCAAAAATATCCGGATCCTGAGTGATCTGGAGGGTTTGTTCCACCACCAACTGGTTGCTGCGGTTGGTCTCAAGGCCGGCCAGTCCGGCCAGGAAAGGCGGTGCTTTGATGCCAGCGGCCCAAATCGTCATTTCCGAAGGCAGTTCGGTGCCATCCTTCATTACCAGGCTGTGCTGGCGTACCTCGCTGACCGGCTGACCGGTAAACACCTTGATCTTATGTCGCTCCAGCTCGCGGGTGGCGGCAGCTGAGAGTCGACCGGGCAAAGCCGGCAATATGCGATCGGCGGCCTCGATCACGCTGATCGAAACATCTGACGATTGCAGCTGATTCATGCCGTACACCGGCAATTCCCGTGACGCCAGTCGAAGCTCTGCGGCCAGCTCTACGCCGGTGGCACCGGCACCGATAATACTGATGTTGAGGGTGTGAGGCTGGCCCTGATGCGCTTCATGATTCTTGCGCAGAAACGCATTGAGCATCAGGTTATGGAAGCGTCGGGCCTGACTAAGGCTGTCCAGGAACAGGCAATGCGCCTGCGCGCCGGGTGTGCCGAAGTCATTGGCAGTGCTGCCGATAGCGATCACCAGCGTGTCGTACTGGATCCTGCGCTCGGGAACGACTTCCCGACCTTGTTCATCAAAAAATGGCGCAATGATGATTTCTTTACTGTCACGGTCGAGGTCGCTCATGCGGCCGAGCTGGAATTCGTAATGATGTTTGCGGGCGTGGGCGCGGTAATTGATTTCGTTGGCGCTGGCATCCAGCGAGCCGGAGGCAACTTCGTGCAGCAGGGGTTTCCAGACATGGGTCAGGCCGGCATCGACCAGTGAGATCCGGGCCTTGTGCTTCTTGCCAAGTTTGTTGCCCAGGCTGGTGACCAGCTCCAGACCGCCGGCACCGCCACCGACAACGACAATGTGATGCAGGTTTTCCATAACAGTCAGCCCCGTAACAAAAGAAGAGAGCCAAACATTCTCAGAAAAAAACGCTTGGCTGTCTTCTCTGGCTGCCTTTTGGTTCTGTCTGATCAACGAGTCAGTGCATGGCCCGATAGTGATCCAGTATAGCGGCCATGTCATCGGCCATGCTAGCAAGTTGCGGCTCGGTCAGTTTCCGCTCGGCAATGGTTCGCAGCCCCATGATTTGTGCCTGAAGCAATCGTGCCAGTCGCGCGCAGTCAACGCCGGCGGCCAGCTCGCCACGGTTTTTTGCCTGTTCCAGCAGCCCGGTAAAGGTGTGTTCGATGGCTTTCAGCAGGTCGTCGGCCTGACTGGCGAGGTCACCATGGGTGTTGCTGGTTTCCAGCAGGGTTTTGACGATCATGCAGGCCCGGGACGGGCTGGCCGCCAGCGCACTGCTGGCGATGTTGCGCACATAGGCCTGCAGTCCTTCGATGATGGAGCTGTACTGCGCCATGTGCCGGGCCAGTTCCACGCCGCCCAGCCGCGCGTAGTTGGCCAGAGCTTCGCCATAGAGTGCGTCTTTGCTGCCGAAAGCGGCGTAAATGCTGCCCGGACGCATGTCCAGCGCCTGTTCGATCTGCTTCATGGAGCTGCCGTGATAGCCTTTTTCCCAGAACAGGCCGACGGCTTTGCTCAGTGCGGTGTCGCGATCGTATTGGGGGTGCCTGGCCATAGTAAAATCTCGGTAACAGCAAAGTTGAAGAGTTGCTCAATTATACCCTCAAACACCTCGGGGTTTGCTAATCTGGACAAATACCTAAGGTCATTGATACAACCGGATATGCAACTGGCAGTGTACGACCCAAACCGCAGGCTTTGACCACAACAACGTTCAGCAGGAGCGTTCAGCAGGAGCGTTCAACAGGAGAAAGTACCGTGAAACTAGACGTTCGAGGTGTAGAAGAAGGCCAGCCGATTCCCGAGAAGTTCGCGTTCGGCGTGTTCAGTGAGCAGGACCACATGAACTTTGGTCCAAACCGCAATCCGGAGCTGGTCTGGGACAACGTGCCCGAGGACACTAAAAGCCTGGTGGTGATGATGTTCGATCCCGATGTACCGAGTGTCGCCGATGATGTTAATCAGGAAGGCAAAACGGTTTCGAAGGATCTGCCGCGCGTGGACTTCTTTCACTGGCTGCTGGTGGATATTCCCGCCAACATCAGCCGTATTCCGGAAGGCGAAGACAGCGACGGCGTTACCCCCAAAGGCAAGGACCATGGCCCCGCCGCCATTGGTGTCCGGGGCATTAATAACTATACCCAGTTTCTGGCCGGTAATCCGGACATGGCCGGCACCTACGCGGGTTATGATGGCCCGTGCCCGCCCTGGAACGACGAAATCATGCACCACTATCACTTCGAGTTGCACGCACTGGATGTGGACAGTCTCGGCCTGGACGGCGAGTTTGACGGCAACGACGTGCGCGAGGCGATGGCCGGGCATGTGCTGGCCAGCGCGCGGGTAACGGGTACCTATACCCTGAATCCG
>JAWOAO010000348.1:0-5922 GCA_046498485.1 Marinobacter sp.
CTCGCCGGCTCCGGCGTGCTGGTTGAAGCGGGTCTGGATGTTTTGCACCAGCGCTTGCTGCTCGGGTTGTGCCGGCGCGTATTCCTCGCTGAGCCTGTGCATGGCAGGGGTGATGCGGTCGGTAATGGCCTGGAAGCCCGGGTACTGATGCCCCAGGGCACGCCCCTGCACCAGACTCAGGCTATTACAGATCGAATCACCTCGGCCATGCTCAGGCTCAACGAGGAATACACATCGGTACAGCCCGACCAGCAAGCCCTGATGCAAAACATCCAGACCCGCTTCAACCAGCACGCCGGGGCCGGCGAGAAAGGTGCCCATGTGGCCACGGTGATGGCCGATCTGCTGACCGCCGAACTGCGCAGTGTTGATCTGGCCACGCTCACCGACCGCTGGCACCAGGAAATCGGCGAGATTCCGGGGCTGATTGCCCTGAACATCCAGGAGCCCGGCTTCGGCCCGGCCGGCATTCCCATCGAAGTGCGCCTGCAGGGTACCGATCTGGACGAGCTCAAAGCCGCCGCCCGGTATCTGAGCGAGCAAGTCGCCCGCTATAGCGGCACCTTCAACGTGCTGGATGATCTTCGCCCCGGCAAGCCCCAGCGCATCCTCAGCCTGAACGACCGCGCCCTGTCTCTGGGGCTGAACGCCGCCGAGGTAGCCAGCCAGATCCGCACCGGCCTGCTCGGGGAGATTGTGGATACGGTACAGATCGGTGACCAGCACATCGAAATCCTGGTGCGCCAGACCAGCGCTGAACGCAACACCCGCCAGTTCCTGGAAGATACCGTGATTACCACGGCCAAGGGTCAGATGGTGCCATTGCGCGAAGTGGCCACCATCACCGAGGATCGGCAATGGGCACAGGTCACCCGCATTAACGGTCGGCGCACGGTCACCGTGTCAGCGGATGTCAACGGCCGGTTAACCAACGCCGACGCCATCGTGGCTGACCTGCAAAACCAGGTATTTCCAAAACTGCGTGAGCAGTGGCCGGAGATCAGCCTGCAGGTAGAGGGCCAGACTGCGCGCTCCCGGGAAACCGGCCAGTCCATCGCCCGGGGGCTGTTGATCGGCCTGCTGGGAATCTTCCTGATCCTGTCGTTCCAGTTCCGCAGTTATCTGGAGCCGATCATTGTCATGCTGGCCATCCCGGTGGCGTTTATGGGCGCGGTCTGGGGCCACATGCTGATGGGCTATAACCTGTCCATGCCGTCGCTGATCGGCGCCGCCTCACTGGCCGGGATTGTGGTGAACAATGCCATTTTGCTGGTGCAGTTCATCAAGAGCTACCGGGAGCAAGGCATGAGCGCCAAAGAAGCTGCCGGCGCCGCCAGCCGCGCCCGTTTCCGGGCCATCCTGATCACCACCAGCACCACCGTCGCCGGCATGCTGCCCTTGTTGGCGGAAACCAGCACTCAGGCCATGGCGGTGATTCCGCTGGTGATATCGGTGGTGTTCGGTTTGCTGGTGTCCACCGTGCTGATACTGCTGGCGTTGCCGCCGCTCTATGTAATTCTTGAGGATTTGGGGTGGGCCAAAAACGTCGAGCCCTGAACGAAAGAAGCCAGGGCCCATGCCCCAGCTTCCGACTCAAGCACCAACCAGCTCCATCCCGGGTTTGCCATACCAGTAGCCGTTGCAGGGCGGCGCTTCTGCCAGCTGCAACGGGTCGGTAGCGGGCATTTCACCACGGCGCACCTGATCGAAGCGCTGTATTACTTCATCCATACCCTGATGTTCCGGGCTCAACCGGATGGTCGACACCCCCATCCGCGCCATATCCGGCAGTTCCCGCATCAGGTCATAGCGGGCGCCAGACAGGGTCGAAACGCCGTTGAGCCGGAACAGCTCCTGGTTTTCGCGGGAGCGCAGTTCCATACCATCCGGATGCTCCAGGCAACGGAATTCACAGTTGTCTTTGGGCAGGTTGTAATGACGGGCGGTAAAACAGCGCGACGACCAGGCCAGCGGCAGGAAGCCCCAGGAGAACACCTCGGCGGGCAGATCCAGGCCTTCCTGCTTCAGCTCATTGATCAGCTGGCCCAGGGTCTCCTTGCCCAGTTCCACCGGCAGATTCCAGCCTTGCAGCCCCTGTCTGGCCAGGATCTTCAGAGTGGCGGTGTTGTAGATGTTCATGGACGGGCCGGTGATAAACGGGATGTTATTCCGGATCGCCACCTGCAGGGCGCTCTGGTCGTTGGCTTCGACCAGAAATTCGTCCTGCTCGCAGAACCGGCGCAAACGCCGCAAGTCGGCTTCCGATTCAACCAGGGTCAGGGTGGAGAGCACCACATTCTTGCCGCAGGCCTTCAGATCCCGGGCCAGCTCCAGCCAGTCATCCGGTTTCAGTTCGCGGCGGCGGGAGCACACCACCTCGCCCAGGTAGATGGTATCCACCGGCCACTCGGCGGCCTTGGCGTAGAAATCAAAAACACTTTGCTTGGACCAGAACCACAGGATCGGCCCCAGGGATAGCTTCATCATGATCGCAGAACCTTATTTCCACTTGCGATGGTAGGCGCCCAGGGTGGTCAGGCCACCTTCGGAAAGACCGGCCAGAGTGTTGCGCCATTCGGCGTCGATCGTGAACCTGTCCGGGTGAGCGCTCAATTCATCCAGCGCCTGGCGCCAGGTGCGGGCAACATCGGCAATGTAGGCCGGGCTGCGCTGCCGACCTTCGATTTTCACTGCGCTGATGCCCAGTTGCTGCAATTCCGGCAGCAAATCCATGGTATTCAGGCTGACCGGCTCTTCAATGGCGTGGTAGACACTGCCCTCAACCTCGAAGCGGCCCTTGCACAGGGTCGGATACCCGGCGGATTCACCGGGGCCATAACGATCAATCAAGACATCGTTCAGGCGCGATTCCAGCCCCTGCGGCGTCTCCTGCCAGCGCACAGCCTTGGCCGGCGAGCAGGCGCCACGGGTATTGGGGGATTCGTCAGTTAAATAGGAAGACAGATAGCACCGGCCTTCGGCCATGATGCACAGGCTGCCGAAAGCAAACACCTCCAGCTCGACCGGGCTGTGTTTGGCCACGTTCCTGACCTGATCCAGCGAAAGCACCCGGGGCAGCACGGCACGGCGGATATCGAAGTTGTCCTTGTAGAACGACAAGGCCTCATGACTGGTGGCCGAGCCCTGCACAGACAAGTGTCTGGGAATATGAGGGTATTTGTTGGCGGCGTATTCCAGCAGGCCCATGTCGGCCAGGATGATGGCGTCCACACCCAGCCCTGCGGCACGGTCCACCGCACCTTGCCACTGCGCCCAGCCATCTGGCTGCGGGTAGGTGTTGATGGCGCAAAATACCCGACTGCCTTTGGAGTGGGCGTAGTCGACACCCTCTCCGGCGCGTTTTTCATTAAAGTTAAGGCCAGCAAACTGGCGGGCGTTGGTGCTGTCGCGGAAACCGAAATAGACCGCATCGGCGCCGTTATCCACGGCGACTTTCAGAGCGGGCAGGCTACCGGCAGGGCAGACAAGTTCCATGGCATTCTCCACTGCAAGAGTGCCGACACCATACCGCCACCGCCTCAGAACATGCCTTGACCTTTGTCAGCGGATGGAGCAAAAACTCACAGACCCCGAATTACCCGTAACAACAGGAGGCCAGCACCCGGCCCCACCCTGATCTTTGCGCTGGCGTATTAAAGGCGCAATATACCTCTGAAGGGGTACTCTCAGCACCATTACCTACACCTTCGATTTAATGATAAAAATCATCAAACTAACAATAATTTACAACAACTTACATAGCCGAAACTACCTCTACAGCTACCCCAACTTGTGAATACCCACCGCAGCGACACTTGCCCACACTGCACGTACATTCAAGTGAAAGGGATCTGCCATGTCGTTCCTCAACAACCTGTCCATGAGGGGCAAACTCATCACCCTGGTACTACCGGCCTTGTTGGTCATCCTTTTCTTTGCCGCGCTCAGCATTTCTCGCAATGCTGACGACCTGAGCAACATGCGCCAGCTGCAGGTTATGGTGAACCTGGCGGAGCTGGGCGACCCACTGGTGGAATCCCTGCAGAAAGAGCGCGGCCGCTCCGCCGTGCTCCTGTCCAACACTGCCGGCTCCAGCGGTGAGCAACAACCCCGGCGCGACCTGAATGACCAGCGCCAGGATACCGACCACAGCCTGCGCAACTACCGCACGGGCCTTGAGACACTGTCATCCGGCGCCGACTTTAACGGTGAGATTCAAGCCAGCATCGGACGCCTCGAGCAGCATCTGTCCGGCCTGAATGGCCTGCGCCAGGCCATCGATAACCGCAGCATGACTGGAGGTGATTCAGCCAGCCGCTATACCGCCATGATCATGGAAGTGGTCGACCGCATATCCTTGCTGGCACGCCGCTCAACCGATGCCGACCTCACCCGGCAGATCACCAGCTATTTTGCGCTGGCGGAAGCCGCCGAGATGGCGGGACGAGAACGCGCCAATGGTGCCGCATTCATTCGATCCGGCAATTTTGATCTGCCTGCTTTGGGTCGCATCAGCGCAATGAGCGGGCAGCAGGAGGCCTACTTCAACGCAGCTACCAGCATGTTGCCGTCCGACTCCAGCATCCGTGCCGACATTACTCAACTGGCGCAATTGCCGGTCAGCCAGGAATTTCAGGCGCAACGCGCAGCCCTGCTCAGCAGCCCGTCCGGAATGTATGGTCTTGAGCCTGGCGAATGGTTCAACGCCACCACCAAACGCATCGAAGCCATCAATCGCATCCGCAGCCAGATGCTGGCCCAGACCGAAGCGGCCGCCACCGAAGCCGTCGCCGCAGCCAGAACCGCCCTGATTGGGGCGTCCGCGATTGCCGGTGGCGCCATTGTCCTGGTTATCCTCCTGATGCTGGTGATCATCCATGCCATCCACACCCAGCTATCGGCGCTGTTATCGGGCGTTCGCTATGCCATGGACAATAAAGATCTGACCCGGGAAATTCCGGTTTCCAGCAACGACGAAACCGGCACCATTGCCAAAGCCATTAACGAACTGTTTGGCCGGTTCAGCGAAGCCCTGCTGCAGATCGACAAAGCCAGTGTGCAACTGGCCACCGCCACCGAAGAAACCAGCTCAACCGCCGGCCAGAATTCGGGCCAGATCAAAAATCAGCAACAGCAGATTGAACAGGTGGCCGCTGCCACGGAGGAAATGTCGGCAACGTCTGCGGAAATTTCGCGCAATACCCAGCAGGTGGCCGAAACCTCCAGCCGCGCCATGGAACGGAGCCAGACCGGTGAACGGGTGCTGCACGCCAGTGTGTCCCAGATCCGCTCCCTGGCGAAATCGGTGCAGGAAGTGAACCAGGTTATTGAAGAGCTGGAACAACGCAGCGGCACTATTAGCGACGTGGTCGACGTGATCCGGAAAGTGGCTGACCAGACCAACTTGCTGGCCCTGAACGCAGCAATCGAGGCAGCGCGGGCTGGCGAGCATGGTCGCGGCTTTGCCGTCGTGGCCGATGAGGTTCGCACCCTGGCGCGCCAGACTCACGAATCGACCACTCAGATTGAAGGCATCATCAACGGCTTCCGGAACATCACCGACAACGCCAGCCGGTCCATCGTGGCCAGTCACAAACTGGCCGATCAGACCAGCGAACAGGCGTCCGACATGGAGAAAACCTTCGCCGAGATCCTGATGGACGTAAACGGCATTTCCGACATGGCAACCCAGATTGCCACCGCGTCAGAACAACAGGTCGCGGTCACCCGGGAACTGGCGGGCAATATGGAGTCGGTCAGTGAAGCGGCCATCCTGACCCTGACCGGCTCGCAGGAAATTACTCAGGTCACCCAGGAACAGGCTCGCTTGGCCCGCCGGTTACAGGATCTGGCCAGCGAGTTCAAAGTTGCCAGTTAATTGCTCCGCCACAAACCAACAAGGGCTGCCCATCTGGCAGCCCT
>JAWOAO010000379.1:0-5636 GCA_046498485.1 Marinobacter sp.
GACGGCCCCAGCGGCGCAGGAAATCCGCCACATTGCCGCTCTTGAAGTTGAGATTCACCCGCCGGCGGCGATAGAACAGCCGCCCTTCCGCCCCAAGCTCCCGGCACAGCTGATACCAGGTAGCCTGTTCCTCAAGCCAGACGTTCGGGTCACGGCTGTCGGACAGGATATGGAATTCAAACTGGTCCAGGTGGCCGGAGCGTTCCAGGTCCTGATACACGGCCTTGAGCCCGCTGAGAGTCCAGTGCACCGGCTCGTGATAAACCGGCATGATGATCGCGGTTTTGGCCAGCGGTGTAGTGTCCAGCCCCGCCCCGGCATGGCGCTTGAGAAGGCCGTGGCGATCCCCGCCCACCAGCCTGAGTACAAAACCGAACAGAGCCGTCCAGAAGCCAACGGCGATCCACATATACAGCAGTGCAAACAGCACCAGCAGCCCCAACTCGACCAGGGTGCCCCCGTGATAGGGCAAAACCCAGAGCAGAAAATAGCAGGCTATCAGGGTTTGCCCCAACACGAAGACCGTCAGCAGCAGGCGCCTGAAGGTGGCGACCCGGCGCCAGCCGCCGGAACGTTTCCGAGCCTCTGCGGCCTCCCTGGCAACGATGTCAGTCATATCCGATACATCCGCGTTTCAGCGGTGGGTTGGCATCCGGGATGCTTTGATAAGGACGCTCGAAATAATCGGGAATGTTAGCAACGCATCGGGCGGGCAGGTCTGGGCCGGCACCGTCGGCGAGTGCCGATTCCACAAGGCGAAGGGCCTGCCGGCAGGTGTCCCTGGTCAGTACAACGCCCTCGTCACCCAGGTAGGCCAGCACTCGTGCCAACGCCTGCTGGCAGAGGATTTCCGGCATTATCAGGGGTGCCGTCATGATCCGACCTGAGCGGCCCTGGCCGCCTCGGACGACAGATAGGTCCAGACCTCCGTCAGGGGTTCGCCATCCAGAAACAACTGGCCCCGAAGAACTGGCTCCTCTGCTTTGCCAGGCCGCACCAGCATCGACAGACGCCATTTGTTGCCCACCTCAATGAATTCGACATAATGAGCAATGATCTCAACCCCGTCGCTACCGCTTCCCTCAGTGACGTTGCTGATCACCGCGGCATCCGCTTTGAGTTTGTCCAGCGGGCCACCGGCAAAATCTACAATGATTCGGTAGGCATTCTCTGCATCGCCACCGCCTATGCGGTTACCATCCCCCACGAAGGTTTTCACCGCCCGCCCGAGTTCCTGACCAGCCACGTCACGGCCACCGATACTGAGCGTGTAGGCAAATTGGTGGTGAGCTCCGGCACTCGAACTCTCCCCGGGTTGCCAGAAAGCGACAATATTGTCGTTGGTTTCAGAATTCGTGGGTATTTCCACCAGCACTACCTCACCGTCGGACCAGCCCTGTTGCGGCGACACCCAGGCGCTCGGGCGCAAGTCATAACGCGCCTCAGCATCTTCAAAGTCATGAAAGGCAGTGGCTCTCTGCATAAGGCCAAATCCACCCAGGCGCTCCACCTGCAGGTAACTGAGGCGGAGGCGGGAGGGATTAACCAGGGGGCGCCACAACCACTCGTCCGTGCCCGCGTCGTGGATCAGCAAGCCGTCCGAGTCGTGAACCTGTGGCCGCCACTCCCCGACTGGGCGCTTGGTATTCTCGCCGTAATAAAACATGGAGGTGAGCGGCGCAATGCCCGGCTGTCGGACTGCCGTTCGGAAAAACAGCTCAGCGGTAACGTCAATCCGGGTGGTAGGCCCGGGGTGTATGTCGAAGCGATAGGCGCCGGACACGCTGGGGCCGTTAAGCAACCCGTAAACCCGCATACGGTCGCTGCCCCCGCCGGGCCGCTCAAGCCAGAATTCAACGAATGAAGGGAACTCTTCGCCAGAGGGCAGGCCCGTGTTCACGGCGATGCCTCTTGCGGAAAGCCCGAATCGGTTGCCCGCCCCTACGCCCCGGAAGTAGCTTGCTCCGGCAAAAACCAGAAACTGGTTCTGTTCCGTGCCCTCGCCCAGATCGTAGGTGAGTTTGAAGCCAGCATGCCCGAGATTGGCGGGTATCCGCTTGGCAAGGTCACTGTTGGGGAAGCTGTAGACAGACTTGTCAAAAGCAATGGGATGCACACCGTCGGCGTCAATCTCATTGAGTTGCACGGCATGGGTATAAAAATTTCCGGGTGGCACCAGCATGACCTGAAAGCGGGAACGACCCTCCCGCCAGAGACTGGCCTCGGGATCAAACCGAATGGCCTGGTAATCCTGGTAACCCAGATCCCTGAGAAAACCCGGCACCTCTGGCGGCGACTCATAGCTTCCGTCAGCCAGGGCCCTGGCTTTGTCGATCACTTCCTGAAACTCAAAAGCCTGAGCCGGAACCGTGCAGAGAAACCACTGCAACATAAGCAGCGTGAGCATTCGTATCCCTGAGTGCATCATCCCCAACCCTCAAAATATTTCTGAGAGTATTAATGTAGCACCTGCGATCAACAATTTCCCAAATGACAACATTGTAAGGTTAAGGTCAGATCTCCATGGTCAGTGAAAACCGCACGTCCGGGTGGTCGGGCATGGTGATGGCCGCATTTGAGGCGCTGATCATCCGGCCCACGCTGACGTTGGCGGTAAAAGCCCGGCCCTGCATTTTTAACGCGACCTGGCCGGCACTGGCCTTACCGTGACGATCTGCCTGAGCCCCAAAATCCGGAACCCAGCCTTGCAGTACGGCAAAGTTGACGCTGGACAATACGCCACGGACGAATGGCATGGGCCAGGGGGGGCTGGCAGTACCCAGCCGAAGCCAGCCACCCCTGACCACGGCCACCGACTGACCATTGAAGCCGGCAAGCATCGACGGGCCGGCGACCATCAGGTATTCCGATGACGGGAGGTCTTCATCCGCAAACTGATACCGTCCGTTCACCTGCCAGTTCCACTGGAACAACGACCGTTCAATCGAGGCAGACACCGCCACCTTATAAAATCCCCGTTCATCGACCATGCCATCCTGCAACGGATAGTCGGTTGACTGGAATTCGCGGCCACTCAAGGCCTGAATCCGGGTGTTGGCAAACAGACCGGCGGCCAGTTCATGGCCTCCGCTTGCCTCCAGGCCAAGAGACGAAACCTGGTAACGCGATTCTGATACCAGGCTGCCTGCTTCAAAGGATGCACTGCCTCGCCCCCGGTGCCGGGCGACGCCACCAAAGGCCATCCCGAAGCGGGAAAAAAGCGGCCGGCTTACCCCGACGTTCAGTTCGCGGGATTCACCACTGGCGTCATAGCGGCGGTCACCATGGCTTACCGCGCGGTTGTATCGGGATTTTCTCGCCTCAACCCGCAAATGATTGGCGCCTGCCGGGAAACGATAGCGTAATGAAACATTACTGGAGCCGGAACCGTTCTTGTAAGACTGGGCATCGCGGTAGTCGAAGCCAATGGCGTCATTCCGGCCAACCAGTCTGTCCGTGGCCACGCCTACGGCGCCTTCGAGACCATCGCTGTTCAGTGCCGTCTTGCCGGAAAATTTCAGGCGCGACCGCAACCAGTGCTCGCGCTTCTCTTTAAAGGCATCCTCACTACCCGCGAAATTGTCGGAATAAGGTTGCCAGCCATTACGGAGCCATGAGCCATCCCCTGCGGCATAGAGGGGTTGGCTGGCAGCACACAACAACAGTGCAATATACAGTGGCGGTTTCAAGGGTCGGGGTCCTGCCAGATGGCACCGGCCACAATGTGAACAAAACGCCGGTGTTTTCTTAAGAAACATTTATACCGGCGCAATGTATTGCAACAGGGAGCATAAATCCAGCGGCTGTTTCCAAAAATTACAAACAAAATATTCTTAATTTACATAGCGTTAGGCTACTGTTTAAAAGCTTTTTCTATTAAAATCAACAACCAATACCAAAGGTGACAGGGTTCGCTCTTTTACCAATCTCTACATTTCAGTACGGAGGCCTCCATTTAGACCAACAACTTGGTTACACTTGACACATTTCGTGAGTCAGCCTTCAAGGATGACTGGCTTACAACAGGCGGTGACCAAAGCGACTATAAGGACAAGCTTTATGATCAAGAAATGCCTCTTCCCTGTTGCCGGCTACGGCACCCGTTTTCTTCCGGCTACCAAGGCCATGCCCAAGGAAATCCTGCCGGTTGTTAACAAGCCGCTGGTTCAGTACGGCGTTGAAGAAGCTGCCGAAGCCGGTATTCATGAATTCGGCTTTGTGACCGGTCGTGGCAAGCGCGCCATCGAAGATCACTTCGACATCAGCTATGAACTGGAGCACCAGATTGCCGGCACCGGCAAAGAAGGCCTGTTAACGTCTATCCGCGATCTGATCATCAACAACACCTTTGCCTTTACCCGTCAGAATGAAATGAAGGGCCTGGGCCATGCCATTCTGACCGGTCGCAATCTGGTGGGTGACAATCCGTTTGCCGTGGTGCTGGCGGATGATTTTTGTGTTGGCCCGGAAGACGGCAACGGTGTGCTGGCCCAGATGGTTAAGCTGTACAACCAGTTTCGCTGCTCGATTGTGGCCATAGAAGAAGTGCCCCAGGACGAGACCCACAAATACGGCGTGATTGCCGGCGAATCGATGAAAGACGGCCTGTACCGCATTACTGACATGGTGGAGAAGCCGGCCCCGGAAGATGCCCCCAGCAACCTGGCCATTATCGGCCGTTACATCCTGACGCCAGACATCTTTGACATCCTCGAACGCACTCCCCCTGGCAAGAACGGGGAAGTGCAGATTACCGATGCACTGCTGGAACAGGCGAAAACCGGATGCGTACTGGCCTACAAGTTCAAAGGCCAGCGTTTTGATTGCGGCAGCATTGATGGCTTTGTGGAAGCCACCAACTACGTTTACGAAAATATCTACAAGAAAGGCAAGTAAGGGTTAAGGACCGCTATGGCCACTCTGGACGCAAACAACACCTGGGCGTTGATTCTCAGCGCTATCAACCGCAGCAACGTGACCTTGCCGGTGCCCGGAAGTGATCAACCTGTGCTCCGGCTCAACGGCAAAAGCTGGGAGCTGTTAGGCCAGGCAACCGACGAGGTCAGATCGCTGCTTTCGCTGTTTCTGCCGCTTTGTCAGCCGGTGCGAAACGCCTCCGGCACCTGGGTGATCGGCCAGCTTGGTCAAAGCCTTGATGGCCGGATTGCGACGGTTACCGGCTGCTCCCGGTTCATCAATGGCGACGACGGCATCACCCACCTGCATCGCATCCGCGCTTTATCTGATGCCGTGGTGGTGGGCGCAGGCACGGCGGTGACCGACAACCCCCGCCTGACGGTACGCCGCGCCAGTGGCGCCAATCCGGTGCGAGTGGTGATCGACCGCAAGCGGCGGGTACCTGCCAGCCACCATGTGTTTACCGATGCTGAGGCTCCGACCTTGCACCTGGTCGCTGGTGACTACGATCCGGCGCGGAAGCCTGAGCAAACCGGCCTGGTGACAATCATCCCCTGCCTGGGCGCTGCAGACAGCCCCACCCCGGTAGCTCCGGAGCTTATTCTGCACGTGTTACGGGACGCCGGCCTGCACAAGATTTTTATCGAAGGGGGCGGGGTAACCGTGTCGTCTTTCCTGAACGCCGGCTTGCTCGACCGCCTGCACGTGATGGTGGCGCC
>JAWOAO010000390.1:0-4058 GCA_046498485.1 Marinobacter sp.
TTCTTTAGCTATTTCTTTAATTAAATCTAAAATTTGTGTTCCAGTTTCAGTATCCAAAGAACCAGTAGGTTCATCAGCTAAAATAATATCAGGATTATTAGCTAAAGCTCTAGCTACGGCTACTCTTTGTTGTTGTCCACCAGATAGCATCGTGATACCGTTGGGTGATTCAATAGTTCGAAACAGGCCTGTTGCATCCGGTGGCCTTGCCGGAGCTTGTCGGTGGCCCGGCGAAAGGGCGTGCTGAAAAAACTGACCAGCTGCTGGGTCGGATCCTGGGTGAGCTGCTTGCGCTTTTTGTAGTCCAGTACCAGTTCTTCCAGATCCGCAAGCGCATGAGGTAATTCCTCAAAATCCAGGCAAGGCCTGCGGAAATAAAATCCCTGCACAAAATCGACACCGGAATCAATGGCGATCATCGCCTGATCACGGGTTTCCACGCCCTCCAGTAAGACCAGACACCCGGATTGATGCAGCAATGAGACTATGCCGTTGAGGATCTGGCGGGCTCGTTGGTCATCCGTAGCGCGGGTCAGAAGGGTCCGGTCGAGTTTTACGATATCCGGGGACAGGTTCCAGATGCGTTCAAAATTGGAGTGACCGGCACCAAAATCATCAATGGCAATCAGACAGCCGAGTTTGCGGTAGTAGGCAACGGTCTCTTTTAGTCGCTCTGCATCGTCCGTCGGTTGTTCAACGATTTCCATCACAATGCGGTGAGGCGGCAGTCCGGTTTTTTCCAGCAGGGCACCGAAAAACGAATCGGACTGGCTACCGCTGGTGACAACCCGGGGTGACACGTTGAGGAACAGCCAGTTCAGCTGGTCTTTGATGCCGCTGTAGTTGCGGATATGCAAGTAGCGGCAGAGCCGGTCCAGCAGCAGATTTTCGGCTTCGGAGTCAGGTAGTTCAAAAAGATGCAACGGAAGGACCGCGGAATTGTCGGTATCAAACGCCCGGATCAGTGCTTCGTAACCGACAGTCCGCTTGTGGGAAATGCTGTAGATAGGCTGCAGTGCGGTTCTGAGCTTGAGCCCCCTGAAGTCGGCCGTCCACGTGTCGCCCTGCTGATCGAGCATTGGGGATAGCCGGTCAACTTCCGGTGCCGGGATCATTTCGGGAAGGCTATGGGACATAGGCGATTCTGAATCGTTAAACGAACACATCAGCATCGGATTGCATGACAAACCGACCACGGAACTGTTATCGATAGCGCCCACATCCCTGGCACTGTTGCCTATATTTCAAGGCGTTAACTGATTTCTTGAAGGAAGGTTGCCAAAAATTCAGAACCATTACCACTGTTTAACCGGTAAAAGTGAAAACAGTTTGTGATTTTGTGTGCCAGTGGTGCTTTCGGAGGGGACTTTCGGGAGGCGTAGTAAGGAGGAAATTGCCCCGGTTTGAGCCGGGGCGCAGGTCAAGTCTGATCAGTTATTGCTGGGTACTGCTACGGATTCGTCGAATTCGAGTTCCATGTCGTTTCCTCTCGGTCAATGAGGCCCCTGACGGGGCGAAATAAGTATGGCGAAATTCTATCGTGACCATGAATCTGGACAATCCGTAGAACCCGTATTCGACCAAAGTGGTCTGTGTGAAAAGCAAGCGTTTGATCAGATAATTTGAGGTATCCCGGCAGAATATTTTGATTTTCACCGGCAGGGCAGCGCACTAGACTGGTATTAGTATCAGAGAGAAGTTCAGCCAGCATAGCCAAGGCCACGGATGAAGGATCCAGCTACGTCATGAAATTCGTTAACACCCGTTCCCGTTATGGTCTGGTCTCGATCAGTCTGCATTGGCTGGTGGCACTGGCGGTGATCGGCTTGTTTGGCCTGGGCTGGTGGATGGTGCAGTTGTCTTATTACGACCCCTGGTATCGGCAGGGGCCGGACATTCACCGCAGCGTTGGCATTCTGTTGTTCATCACCATGGTGACCAGACTGGTTTGGCGGCTTTTCAGCCCGCCGCCCAAACCGCTGCCGGAACATCGGCGCTGGGAAGTGCTGACGGCGCACCTGGTGCACTGGCTGTTGTACCTGTTGCTGTTTACGGCCATGCTCAGTGGCTATCTGATCACCACGGCCGATGGCTCCTCAATCAGCGTGTTCGGCTGGTTCGAGGTGCCCTCGGTGACCGGAAGAGTGCAGGGTATGGAAGATACCGCCGGCTTCGTCCATTACTGGATTACCTGGGCCGTGGTTGCGCTGGCAGGGCTACATGCCCTGGCGGCACTCAAGCACCACATTATTGATCGGGACGCGACCCTCAAGCGCATGTTGGGGCGACACTGACACCGATGGCTGTGTGTTTACCAAAGGTTCGTCACTAAATGGTCTGTAATGACACATTAAAGGAGAACACCATGAAGAAACTACTACTTGCCTCTGCCATGTCTCTGGCGCTGGTCGGCACCGTTAACGCCAGCGAGCACAGCGGTACTTATGCCTTCGATGTTGAGGATGCGCACCAGTTCATCACCTTCAAGATTTCCCACCTCGGCTACAGCTGGCTGTATGGCCGGTTCAACGATTTTGATGGTGAGTTTGTGTACGACGCCGAAAATCCCGAAAACAGTTCGGTAACGGTCACCATCGACACCGCCAGCGTTGATTCCAACCACGCCGAGCGTGACAAGCACCTGCGTGCTGAAGATTTTCTTTACGTAAGCGAGTTCCCGCAGGCCACCTTCAAGAGCAAACAGGTGGTTCTGGATGACGACGGCGAAGCCCGGATTATCGGTGACTTCACCCTGCGCGGGGTAACTCGTGAGGTTACCCTTGACGGCGAAATGCTGGGTCACGGCCCGGATCCCTGGGGCGGCTATCGCATGGGCTTTGCGGCCGAGACCGAGTTTCGTTTGAAGGACTTTGGCATTCCGATGGATCTTGGCGAAGCCTCCGAAACGGTCGAAATCAAAATTTCCGTCGAAGGCATCCGCCAGTAGATTAAACTTTCGTCAACAGGTTGGTCTGGGGTGATAGCTCAGGCCAGCCTGTCCTCTTCTTTGAATCCGCGTAATCTGTGATCAGTGTTGTTCACTATTGCCAGTCCGTTCACTGTTCCGGCAAAGGTGTCTCTGGCGCCAGAACTGACCGACAAAGATAACCGCCCCGATCAGGAACCCGGCCCACAGGTAAGTGGCAGGAATCTGAAACGTGCCGCTGATGGCAAATTCCACCAGGAGCATCAGGGCAACGGCCAGGGCCGCATTGACCAAGGCAGTGACCAAGGCATGCCCGCAGGCTTTTAGGTTCGGTTTCATAGCTTTCCGCTTGTCAGGAGATATAACGGCCTTCTATTCGTCTGCTTGAGAATACGGTGCACCTTACAGACTCTCCATGCGGGAATTCCGCTATTGGAAATTGGTGTATCGGTGCCTGCGTCCATATAATGTGCGCCACATTGCCCGGTATCTGTGCCGGGGACAGAGGGCGGCGTTAACGCCACACTTCAAAACAGGCAGTTAAGGCAAAGAGGCATCTATGCCAGAGTTTCAGATAACGGATGAAGGGTTCGAACGAGTCGCGCTACGGGATTATACCGAGAAGGCCTACCTCGACTATTCCATGTACGTCATTCTGGACCGCGCATTGCCCAACATAGGCGATGGGCTCAAGCCGGTGCAGCGGCGTATCGTGTACGCCATGTCGGAGCTGGGGCTGAAGTCCACCGCCAAGTACAAGAAGTCCGCCCGCACCGTGGGTGATGTGCTGGGTAAGTTCCACCCCCACGGTGACAGTGCCTGCTATGAAGCCATGGTGCTGATGGCGCAGCCGTTTTCTTACCGTTACCCACTGGTTGATGGTCAGGGTAACTGGGGCGCGCCGGATGATCCCAAGTCTTTCGCCGCCATGCGTTATACCGAATCCCGGCTCGCGCGCTTTGCCGATGCGCTGCTGGGTGAGCTGGGCCAGGGCACAGTAGACTGGGTGCCAAACTTTGATGGCACCATGGACGAGCCCTCGGTATTGCCAGCCCGTTTACCCCATGTGATATTGAACGGTACCACCGGTATTGCGGTGGGCATGGCTACCGATATTCCGCCCCACAACGTG
>JAWOAO010000019.1:0-3639 GCA_046498485.1 Marinobacter sp.
GCGCCGCACATTTTCAGAAGCCCCACTCCGCCGGCCCCCTTTTAACTTGTGAGAGGGATTGCGTGTCAAAAAATGGGAGTGATGGTTTTTGCAGTCGAGAGCTTTTTTAGGAATCATTTTAAAAGTGCGCTTCTGCTTCGAGCGGCTAACTCCATAGTCTGGGAGCTGATGCCGGGTGGAGCTTTCCAAAACCTTGCGGAGCCATGGATGGCGGAGCAGAGCGTACAGGGAAGTATTCACAGCGTGTTTTGGAAAGCTCCACCCGGTAGCAGCTCCTACTCAGACGTAAAGAACGCGAACTCGAAAGTAAAAAACGTACTCAAACATAATAATGGTGAGCACAAACATGACACAGCGAGTATTCATAACCGGCGGAGCCAGTGGTCTCGGTCGGGCGATTGCATTGCGGTATGCCAAAGAAGGCGCCAGGGTCTGCATCGGGGACATTAACCCGGAGCAGGGGCTGGCGGTGGAAAAGGAACTGAACAAGGCGGGTGGTGAGGGCTACTTTGTGGAGTGCGATGTGCGCCGCCTGGCGGACTTTGAAAAAGTCCGGGACGATCTTGCGCAGAAGTGGGGCGGGGTGGACGTTGTGGTCAACAACGCCGGCGTCGCTTCCGCCGGGTCTATTGAAGACACCAGCATAGGTGACTGGGAGTGGATTCTCGATATCAACGTGCTGGGCGTGGTGCGTGGCTGCAAGGCGTTTACGCCCATGTTCAAAGAACAGGGTTCCGGTGCCTTTGTGAATATTGCCTCCATGGCCGGACTGATGCTTGCGCCGTTGATGGACAGCTACAATGTGTCCAAGGCCGGCGTGATTGCGCTGTCGGAAACCCTGAGCCAGGAGCTGCGGGATTCCGGAATTCACGTCAGCTGCGTGTGCCCGGCGTTTTTCCAGACCAATCTGACCAGCAGCATGCGGTCTGACATTCCTGGGATTCAGCAGAACGTGAACAAGCTGATGAAACGCTCCAGCATCACCGCCGAAGACGTCGCTGAGGATGTTGTCCGCAGCGTGAACGACAAAGACTTCTGGGTGCTGCCCCATGTCAAAGAGCGCCGCATGTGGATGCTCAAGCGCCATGCACCCTGGGTGTTTGACTGGCTGATGCACCAGGAAAGCAAGCGCTGGATGAGCAAAATGGGTGGCAAGGCGAAAGCCTGAACAGAGCACAGGAGAAAATGAATGACACAGATCGACCAGGCGGTAGACATCCGGGAAGGCGAAGAGCTGGATATTCAGGTTGTTGACCAGTTCATGAAACAGGCCATTCCCGGCCTGGAAGGCCAGCCGACCATCAAGCAGTATCCCGGTGGTGCCTCCAACCTGACCTATCAGGTAGATTACGGCGATCAGTCCTACGTACTGCGCCGCCCGCCGCTGGGCAAAATTGCCAGGTCCGCCCACGACATGCTGCGTGAGGCGCGGGTGATGGAAGCGCTGAAACCGGTCTATCCCTATGTGCCGAACATTATCGCCATCTGCGAGGATCACAGCGTACTCGGGTGCGACTTCTATGTGATGGAACGGCTCAAGGGCATCATTCTGCGTCAGGATTTCCCCAAGGATCTCGAGCTGAGCGCAGCGGAAACCCGCAAGCTGTGCCTGAACGTAATCGACAAACTGGTCGACCTGCACACAGTGGACGCCCAGGCCGCCGGCCTGGACAAGCTGGGTAAGGGTGCCGGTTACGTGCAGCGTCAGATTGGTGGCTGGAGTGATCGTTTCCGCAAGGCCCGCACCGACGATGTCGGTGATTTTGAGGCCGTGATGAGCTGGCTGAACGACAACATGCCAGACGACATCGCCCAGGTGGTCATCCACAACGACTTCCGCTTCGATAACGTGGTGCTCAACCCGGATAACCCGTTTGAAGTGATCGGCGTGCTCGACTGGGAAATGGCCACCATCGGCGACCCGCTGATGGATCTGGGTAACAGCCTGGCCTACTGGATCGAAGCCGACGATGAAGGTCCATTCCAGATCCTGCGCCGTCAGCCCACGCACCGCCCCGGTATGCTGACCCGCAAGCAAGTGGTGGATTATTACATGGACAAATCCGGCTTCCGGGCCGACAACTTCGATTTCTATGAAATCTACGGTCTGTTCCGGCTGGCGGTGATCATCCAGCAGATTTACTACCGGTTTTATCATGGTCAGACCAAAGACACGCGTTTTGCTGCCTTTGGCCATGCCGCCAATTATCTGGAGCAGCGTTGCCAGCGATTGATCAGCGCGAGCGGCCTGTAATGGCCACCATTTATCTGGTGCGCCACGGCCAGGCCAGTTTCGGCAAAGCGAACTACGATCAGCTCTCTCAAAGAGGCTGGGAGCAGGGCAGGATTCTCGGTCGCTGGCTGGCGGGAAAAGTGGAGCCTGGCGCCATTTTTGGTGGCAACCTGCAGCGTCATCGGGAGACGGTGGAAGCGATCACTACCGGTTATGGTTCAACCCTGCCCGACATGCAGGTGCTGGCAGGGCTGAACGAGTTTGATCATGTGCAGGTGGTGGAGCGTTTTCGGCCTGAGTGGGCCGACAAACAGGTGATGGCCCAGGCTATCGGCAGCTTCCCGAAACCGGCAAAAGCCTTTCAGCAAGCCTTCGAGCAAGCCATAACCCGCTGGGTCAGTGGCGAGTACGATCACGAATACGCGGAATCCTGGCAGGGCTTTCGACAGCGGGTGGGCAATGCCCTGGACCAGCTGATCGAGATGGCTGATGGCGCCGACATCCTCGTCTCAACCTCCGGCGGCCCTATTGCGGTGATTGCCCAGCAGTTGCTGGAATTGTCAGACCGCAAGGCGCTGGAAATGAACAACGTGATCGCCAACACCAGCGTCTCCCGCATTCTTTATTCCGGCCCCCGGCGCAGCCTGGCCGTGTTTAACAACTATAGCCACCTGGAAGCGGAAAGCCCCGCTTTGGTGACATTCCGATAATTCTCTACCCGAAAACCAAGAGGGAAATCCATGAGCAACCTGAACCTGTTTGATCTGACCGGAAAAATCGCCCTGGTCACTGGCGCCAGTCGAGGTATCGGCGAAAGCATCGCCCGCACCCTGGCGCATTACGGCGCGCACGTGATTGTCAGCAGCCGCAAGATTGATGGTTGTGAAGCCGTGGCCAGCAGCATTCGTGAAGACGGCGGCAGTGCCGAAGCCCTTGCCTGCCATATTGGCGAAATGGAGCAGATTGAAGCCACCTGGGACTACATCGCCAAGGCCCATGGCAAGCTGGATATTCTGGTGAACAACGCCGCCGCCAACCCGTACTTCGGCCCGGTTGAAGACACCGATCTGAACGCCTTCCAGAAGACGGTAGATGTCAACATTCGCGGCTACTTCTTCATGTGTGCCCGTGGCGCCCAGCTGATGAAGAAAAACGGCGGTGGTGCCATCGTTAATGTGGCGTCTGTGAACGGTGTCAACCCCGGCCACTTCCAGGGCATCTACTCCGTCACCAAGGCCGCGGTGATCTCCATGACCAAATCCTTCGCCATGGAACTGGGCCAGCAGAACGTGCGGGTCAACGCGCTGCTGCCGGGCCTGACGGATACCCGGTTCGCCAGCGCGCTGACCAGCAACGAAGCTATCAAGAAGCAGGCCATGGCCCACATTCCGATGAAGCGTGTCGCC